>NZ_CAWMRY010000017.1:0-92331 GCF_963870295.1 Aeromonas sp. ANP5
CAATGGCAGCGTAGCGGTGGCAATGATACCCTTGAGGGAGATAGTGGTAATGACATCATCTTTGGGCAAAAAGGGAGTGATACCCTGATTGGTAGTCTTGGTGAGGATATCCTTATTCTAGGGAGCGACACTATGATCGGTGGAGCTGACTGCAATGCCAGGAAGTGGATAGCTGGCAATATGGATGGCAGTACCTACACTGTCACGGATTTCACCTTGGGGACACCTGCCAGCGGCGGAGATGTACTTGATCTGTCTGATTTGCTGGTTGGCGTACCAGCATGGGAGGAAAACGAAGATTTGGCGGTGGTGTTGGAGAATTACTTGTAGCTCACGACTACCAAGACGTTGACTATCGATTCCGCCGAGGCAGGTGGAGAGACAGAACTGACCATTCGGTTCTAAGGTAGTCTCGATTTGGATGTCAATGGTCCGACCACATCCAACTACGACATCATCAAGCAACTGCTGGATGATGGCAACCTAAAGGTGGATCCGTAACTTTCTTTCGGGGCCGGGCTTGCCTGGCCCCTGTTTTTTCCTCAAGGGGATGGATAAGATAGCGGCAGTAGAGGAGAGGGGTAATCATGCAGTCATTCAACTGGGTCGACATTGATGGCATCCGTTATAGCTGGGATGGGCAGGGGAACATTACCTGCGCAGGCCAGTTTGGCTATCAGGCCTCGATCGCGGGGGATCGGCTGGATGGGATGGAGATTGAGAATGAGGCCGGTGATGTAGCGGGCTCGCTCTATGTTGACTTCGCTACGGCCTCTATCACTTATGTGCCGGTCATGGATACCGAGTCTGCCCATAACATGATTCTGGTTGGCCATCATCAGGGGCAGCAGGAGTATCCGCTGGCCAGTTTTCACTCTCCGTTGTTGCAAGATTTGCTAGGACCATCTGATACCATCCCTTGGTCTGCGATGGAGGAGGATAGTGGTGGCACCAATATTGGACAGGCGGTGCAAGGACACGTTCTGTCGTGGGACTCGTTCCATTTCGATGATGAGGTGTTGGTCTGTGGCGCGGCTCCTGCGCTGGATATGGCAAACCAGAGCCAGGATCCCGGCAGCATGGTCACCATTAGTCTCGATCTGACCAATCAGATACTGGATCAGCTTCCCCCCTTGCACGATATATGAATCCCGTAGCTGCACGGGCATAATGGCCTCAATCTTTCCGATTGAGGTTTTTTTCTATGTGGCGTCCCCTTCTTACTCTTTCCGCTCTGGTTGTCAGTGCTCCGCTGCTGGCGATTGAAGTGCCGCAAGCGCCCCATCTGGTGGTGAGCGGTTATGCTGAGCAGAAGACCGAACCCGATATGCTCACCCTCAATGTGGCGGTGAGTGCACTGGATAAGCAGGGCCTCAAGGCCAAGCAGCAGGTCGATACCAAGGTCGCAGCCTTTTTCAGCCAACTGGAAGGGTTGGGGATCAAGCGCAGCGATGTTGAGGCTGGCAACCTGATGGTCTCTCCGGAATATCAGTATGGCGAGAACAAGAAGCCGGTATTGTTGGGGTATCGTGCTCAGCGACAATTGGCGGTGAAGCTCTATCAACTCGACAAGTTGAGCCCCCTGATGGATACCGCACTCAAAGCCGGGCTGGAGTCCGTATCCCAGATTGAGTACGGGTTGAAATCGCCGCAGGTCATCAAGGAGCAGGCCCGTCTGAATGCAGTTGAGGATGCCAAAACCAAGGCTGAATCTCTGGCCAAGGCGTTCGGGATGAAGCTTGGCAAGGTCTACAGTGTGGAGTACCGCAATGCTTCGCCCATTACCGCCTACAGCCGCAACCTGAAGGTGGTGCAGGCCATGGCGATGGCTGCTCCCGCGGCGGATATGGCGGACAACAGTTATCAACAACAGCAGATCACGGTAAGCGATAATATCGAGGCTGTTTTCTTGCTGGAGTGATATCCGTCGTTGAAGTCCAGTCATGAACAACCCCGCCATTTGCTGCGGGGTTTTTATTGCGCATCGATGCAGATATAAAAAAGCCGACGCTCGTGTTTACTTCATCGGGCGTCGGCTTTTTGTTGCGCTGGGTTTATCAGGCGGTCACAGCATCAGCTTTGGTCGCTTCCGGCGCCGGGTTGCGGATGAGGTAATCAAACGCACCCAGTGCGGCGGTGGCACCAGCACCCATGGAGATGATGATCTGCTTGAACGGTACCGTGGTGGCATCCCCTGCGGCGTAGACGCCGGGCAGGGAGGTCGCCCCTTTGGTATCGATCTCGATCTCGCCAAAGCGGGTCAGGGCAATCTCGCTCCCTTTCAGGAACTCGGTGTTCGGTACCAGGCCGATCTGGACGAAGATCCCCGCCACCGCCAGGTGTTTGATCTCACCGGTGGTGCGATCTTCGTAGTCCATACCGACCACCTTACTGCCATCACCGATCACTTCGGTGGTGCGAGCGCTCATGATGATGTCGATATTGCCCATGGAGCGAGCCTTCTTCTGCAGCACTTCATCGGCTCGCAGGGTGTCGGCGAACTCCACCACAGTCACATGCTCGACGATGCCAGCCAAGTCGATCGCTGCCTCGATGCCGGAGTTACCGCCTCCGATCACCGCCACTCGCTTTCCCTTGAAGAAGGGGCCATCGCAGTGCGGGCAGTAGGCCACGCCTTTGGTGCGGTACTCGAGCTCGCCCGGTACGTTCAGATCACGCCAGCGGGCACCGGTAGCCAGGATCACGGCGCGGCTCTTCAAGGTGGCGCCAGAGGCGAGATCCACGTTCACATATCCATCTTTGCTGATGGCGGCGGCGCGCTGCTCGGTGATCACTTCAACGCCGTACTCTTTGACGTGCTGCTCCAGGCTGGCTGCCAGCTTGGGGCCTTCAGTGTAGGGCACTGAGATAAAGTTCTCGATGCCGACGGTGTCCATCACCTGACCACCGAAACGTTCGGCAACGATGGCGGTGCGAATGCCTTTACGAGCGGCATAGATGGCCGCTGCGGCGCCGGCCGGGCCACCGCCCACGACAAGTACGTCGTAGGGAGCTTTCTCATTCAGCTCGGCAGCTTTGCGCTCTGCGGCGCCGGTGTCGAGTTTGGCGACAATCTCTTCGAGCGAGATGCGGCCCTGGCTGAACGGTTGGCCGTTCAGGTAGACATTCGGTACCGCCATGATTTGACGCTCGGCAACTTCTTCCTGGAACAGGGCGCCGTCGATCATGGTGTGAGTGATGCCGGGGTTCAGGGTCGCCATCAGGTTGAGGGCCTGTACTACGTCCGGGCAGTTGTGGCAGGAGAGGGAGATATAGGTCTCGAAGTGGAACTCACCTTTGAGATTGCGGATCTGCTCCTGCACGGCCGCATCGGCCTTGGAGGGGTGGCCGCCGCTTTGCAGCAGGGCGAGCACCAGAGAGGTAAATTCATGACCCATGGGGATGCCGGCAAAGTGAATGCGCGGGGCTTGGCCCTGCGGCGCGACACTCATGGAAGGCTTGCGAGCGGCAGTGCCAGAGGTCTGGGTGATCTTGGGGGACATCTCGGCGATCTCGCTGGCCAGTGCCAGCAGCTCTGCAGATTTGTCGCTGTCGTTGCCGGACACGCTGATCTCGATGGGATTGACGATGTACTGCAGATAGGTGTTCAGCTGTTGTTTGAGGTTGGTATCCAACATCTTCGAATTCCTTCTTGTGATTGCGGGTCGGCGTGAGATGTAAGCCGGAAAGCAGACCGGCGCCTTTGCTTGGGGCCGGAAACAAAACCGGCCCTTATACGGGCCGGTCTTGGAAGCGGGAGGCTTAGATCTTGCCTACCAGGTCCAGGGACGGGGCCAGAGTGGCTTCGCCTTCTTTCCATTTAGCCGGGCACACTTCACCCGGGTGGGAGGCAACGTACTGGGCTGCTTTGACTTTGCGCAGCAGTTCCAGTGCGTCACGGCCGATGCCGCCAGCATTGATCTCGACGATCTGGATGATGCCCTGCGGGTCAATTACGAAGGTACCGCGGTCAGCCAGACCAGCTTCTTCGATCATCACGCCGAAGTTGCGGGTGATGGTACCAGTCGGGTCACCAATCATCGGGTACTGGATCTTCTGAATGGTGTCAGAAGTGTCGTGCCATGCTTTGTGAGTGAAGTGGGTATCGGTAGAGACAGAGTAGATCTCGACGCCCAGTTTCTGGAATTCAGCGTAGTTGTCAGCCAGGTCGCCCAGCTCGGTCGGGCAAACGAAGGTGAAGTCAGCCGGGTAGAAGAAGACCACGGACCACTTGCCTTTCAGGTCAGCGTCAGACACCTGAACGAATTTGCCATTGTGGTAGGCGGTAGCATTGAACGGCTTGATTTCAGTGTTGATGTAGGTAGACATGTAATTGCTCCTTGGTGATGTACATATGCCGGTCTGGTGTTGAAGAGTCTTGCCAGACGAGGCGCTTAACTTTCGATGGATTCATCATAGGGGCTTCCGCTAATCGATAAAAGCCGCAATTTTGAATCGCTTAAATCTACTTATTAGATAACTCACTATGGCTGTACCTAACATGAATATCTCTGGCCTGCTGAGATAACTCCTTGTCGTGGTTCAATATCTGTGCGCTACATCGCCTTTTCAAGGCATAAGAAAGGGTGTGCAGAGCCACGATGACGCGATGAGATAAACGGTGGTGCAAACAGGTGGCGCAGGAGGTTGAGGCCGCTGCTTGCAGCGATTGGGATGTGTTGGCAAGTGGAGGCAGAAAGGCGCAGATAAAAAAATCCCGGCGCTATCGCAACGACAGGGCCGGGTCATCAAACAAGGAATGGCTATATAAACAAATGCTTTACAGCAAAGACTAACTACGGGGTGTGCAAATTTGCAGACATATGAGAGGAAGATAATGGGTGCACAATCCCTCGTCTCCCCCTCGGCAACTATTGCATGAGAGGGATGATAGTGTGACGCAGATCACAAGGCAAGCATTTGGTGTAATTTTTCAATCAAAATGAAAGTGTTTCATCATTTAAGTTTATTTTGACGGCTGAAAACGCTTTTATTGTAATTTAATTACAGTCAGAGCTGTCAAAAGTCGGTAGGTGGTTCCTGCTCTTCCATCAATTCCAGCAGGTTGATGGCCACGGCAATAAAGTCCGACTCGGTGACAATGCCGATCAGCTTGCGTCCTTTGAGTACCGGCAGGCAGCCATATCTGTGCCGCTGCAGGTAGAGTGCCGCCTCCTTGATGCCGGCGTGAGGATCTACGCTCGCCACTTGCCGTGTCATGATCTCGTCGAGTTGCACGCTGTCGGTAAATTCTGCTTCCCGCTCCGGGCTGATGAGCAGCAGCTTGGATTCCCGGGTGGCCAGGATATCGGTGAGGGTCACCAGCCCCAGCAGGTGGTGCTGCTCGTCGACGATGGGAATGTGGCGGATCCGCTCCTGCTGCATCAGGTCCATCGCCTGTTTGACACTGTTTGACGGACCCAGAGTGAAGGGATGTTCGGTCATGATTTCGGATAGGGTCATCATGGTGGGCCTCCTTGTGTATCTGCTTTCACCCTAGCCCAGCCCCAACTGGCAAAACATGATCAGGGTCAATACAGAACATTAAAGAATCATTAACCGGAGGTGTGTCTCAATATTGCTCGCTACCCCTTGTCTCTCTTGGGTTTTTGGTCTTTTGGGTTGCCTTGGAAGATGGGGATAACTAGACTAGCCGCCGATTCCCCCCGAGGTGAAAGATGCAAGTATCCGATTTTCATTTTGATCTGCCAGACGAGCTGATTGCCCGCTATCCGATGGCAGAGCGTACCGCCAGCCGCCTGTTGCAGCTCGATGGTCAAACTGGCGCCCTGCGCCACGGTCAATTTGTGGATGTGCTGGATCAGCTCAATCCGGGTGACCTGCTGGTATTCAATAACACCCGTGTCATTCCGGCGCGTATGTTTGGCCAGAAGGCCAGCGGCGGCAAGCTGGAGGTACTGGTCGAGCGCATTCTGGACGAGCACAGCGTGCTGGCCCATGTCCGTGCCTCCAAGGCGCCCAAGCCCGGCACCCGGATGATCATGGATGGTGGTGTTGAAGCAGAGATGCGCGCCCGCCACGACGCTCTGTTCGAGATCCACTTCCTCGACCCGCGTCCGGTGCTGGAGATTTTGGAGGCCATCGGCCACATGCCGCTGCCCCCCTATATCGACCGTCCCGACGAGGATGCCGACAAGGAGCGCTACCAGACCGTTTACAATCAAAAGCCGGGCGCCGTCGCCGCGCCGACCGCCGGCCTGCACTTTGATGAGCCGCTGCTTGAGAAAATTCGGGCCAAAGGGGTTGAAACGGCCTTCGTCACCCTGCATGTAGGGGCGGGGACCTTCCAGCCGGTGCGGGTTGAGAAGATTGAAGATCACCATATGCACTCCGAGTATGCGGAAGTGCCGCAAGAGGTGGTAGATGCCATCGCGGCCACCCGTGCCCGTGGTGGCCGGGTGATCGCGGTGGGGACCACGTCGGTGCGTTCGCTGGAGAGCGCGGCCAAGGTCACCCTGGCACAGGGCAAACCGCTGGCGCCCTTCTTTAGTGACACCGATATCTTCATCTTCCCGGGCTACCAGTTCCAGATTGTCGATGCCATGGTCACCAACTTCCATCTGCCGGAGTCGACCCTGATCATGCTGGTCAGCGCCTTCGCCGGTTATGACAACGTGATGGCGGCCTATCAGGCAGCCGTGGCCGGGCAGTACCGTTTCTTCAGCTACGGGGACGCCATGTTCGTCACCCGTCGCCAGGTTGAAGCATAAGCTTCAGCTTATTTACCGGGCCGTGAGCGGCCCTCCTATTGTCAGACTGTTTATCTGACGCAGCCGAGGTAGCAATGAAATTTGAACTGAAAACCACCGACGGCCGTGCCCGTCGCGGTCAACTGGTCTTCGAACGTGGTGTGGTACAAACGCCGGCCTTTATGCCGGTCGGGACTTACGGCACCGTCAAGGGGATGACCCCGGAAGAAGTGCGTGAAACCGGCGCCCAGATCCTGCTGGGTAACACCTTCCACCTCTGGCTGCGTCCGGGTCAGGAAGTGATGCGTGCCCACGGCGATCTGCATGACTTCATGAACTGGCAGGGCCCGATCCTGACCGACTCCGGTGGTTTCCAGGTGTTCAGCCTGGGCCATATTCGCAAGATCACCGAAGCGGGCGTCCACTTCCGTCACCCCATCAATGGCGAGAAGATCTTCCTCGACCCCGAGAAGTCCATGGAGATCCAGTACGATCTGGGCTCCGACATCGTGATGATCTTCGACGAGTGCACCCCGTACCCGGCCACTTATGAAGAAGCGCGCAAGTCCATGGAGATGTCCCTGCGCTGGGGCAAGCGCTCCCGCGACAAGTTTGATGCGCTGGGCAACAAGAACGCCCTGTTCGGCATCATTCAGGGCTCGGTCTACGAAGATCTGCGGGATGTCTCCCTCAAGGGGCTGCTGGAGATCGGTTTCGACGGTTATGCGGTCGGCGGTCTGGCCGTGGGTGAGCCCAAAGAGGACATGCACCGCATCCTCGAGCACGTCTGCCCGAAAATTCCGGCTGACAAGCCGCGCTACCTGATGGGTGTCGGCAAGCCGGAAGATCTGGTGGAAGGGGTGCGCCGTGGTATCGACATGTTCGACTGCGTCATGCCGACTCGCAACGCCCGCAACGGCCACCTGTTCACCACCGATGGCGTGGTGAAGATCCGCAATGCCCAGCACCGCAACGACACCAGCACCCTGGATGCCGAATGCGATTGCTACACCTGCAAGAACTACAGCCGCAGCTACCTGCACCATCTGGACAAGTGCAACGAGATCCTCGGTGCCCGTCTGAATACGATTCATAACCTGCGTTACTACCAGCGTGTGATGCAGGGTTTGCGGGACGCGATCGAGCAGGGTAAATTAGACGACTTTGTAACAGAGTTTTACCGTCGGCAAGGGAAGCCTGTGCCTCCGTTAGCTGAAAATGACGTTAAATAACAACAACATATAATTTTGTTTTTTTTAAATCTACATCAATAAGAGGTTGTTAAATGAGTATTATCTCCAAGGCGTATGCAGAAGGCGCAGCACCGGGTGCACAGGGTGGTGGTATGGAAATGATCATCATGCTGGCCGTATTCGGCCTGATCTTCTACTTCATGATCTATCGTCCCCAGGCCAAGCGTGCCAAGGATCACCGCAATCTGATGAGCTCCTTGTCCAAGGGTGATGAAGTGCTCACTTCTGGTGGCTTGGTTGGCAAAATTGCCAAAGTGGCTGCAGACAGCGATTACCTGGTGATCGCCCTGAACGACCAGACTCAAGTCACCATCAAAAAGGACTTCGTCTCTGCCGTTCTGCCCAAGGGTTCTATCCAGTCCCTTTAATCTCCCAAGGAGCACAGCGTGTTGAATCGCTATCCGCTGTGGAAATACCTGATGGTGATCCTGGTGATCGCCATCGGTTTTCTATATGCAGCCCCCAATCTTTACGGCGAAGATCCGGCTTTGCAGGTTTCTGCCAGCCGTGGTGCCGAAGTCAAGCTAGATACTCTTGATCTGGTGAAAGAGACCCTTGAAGCGGCCAAGATCCCGGTCAAACATGCTGCATTCGAGCACGGTTTTATCCTGATCCGTTTCAAGAACACCGAAGACCAGCTGAAGGCGCGCGATATCGTTGCCAACAAGCTGGGCGACAACTTCATTACCGCACTCAACCTGGCACCTTCCACTCCCGCCTGGCTCGAAGCCATCGGTGCGGCGCCTCTGAAGCTGGGTCTTGATCTGCGCGGTGGTGTGCACTTCCTGATGGAAGTGGACATGGCCGAAGCACTGACCAAGCAGCAAGAGCAGATGGTGCAGGATTTCCGCTCCGAGCTGCGCACCCAGAAGATCCGTTACTCCGGTGTGCGCCGGGTCGGTGATCAGGTGCAGGTGATCTTCCGTGACGAAGCCGATCAGGAACGCGCCGTTTCTCATCTGCGTCGTCAGAACCCTGATTTGACCTTCACTACCGAGCAGAAAGGGGATGAGTTCATCCTGCTGGCTGGTCTGAGCGAAGCCAAGATCAAGGAAGTGAAGAAGTACGCCCTCGAGCAGAACATCACCATCATCCGTAACCGGGTCAACGAACTGGGTGTGGCCGAGCCGCTGGTACAACAGCAAGGCGCCGAGCGCATTGTCGTTGAACTGCCCGGTATTCAGGATACCGCCCGCGCCAAGGAGATCCTGGGGGCAACCGCGACCCTGGAATTCCACATGGTCGATGAGACTGCCGACATCCAGGCTGCGGCCGATGGCCGTGTCCCGCCCAGCTCCAAGGTCTACAACGATCGCAACGGTCGTCCCGTGGTGCTGCAAAAGCGGGTGATCCTGACCGGTGACCACATCGTGGGTGCCCAGTCCGGTTTCGACGAGTACAGCCGTCCCCAGGTCAACATCAAGCTGGATGGCCAGGGTGGCAACAAGATGGCCAACTTTACCAAGGACAACGTGGGTAAAGGGATGGCGACCGTCTTCATCGAGTACAAGCCGGTCGGTCAACCTGGTCCGGATGGCAAGCGCAAGTTCCGCAAGCAGGAAGAGGTGATCAACGTCGCCACCATCCAGTCGCGTCTTGGCAGCCAGTTCCGTATCACAGGTATCGACAACGCCAACGAAGCCCACAACCTGGCGCTGCTGCTGCGTGCCGGTGCCCTGATCGCCCCGATCCAGATCGTGGAAGAGCGCACCATTGGCCCGAGCCTGGGTCAACAGAACATCGATAGCGGTATGGAAGCCATCGGCTGGGCCATGCTGGTGATCGTGCTGTTCATGGGGATCTACTACCGTGCGTTCGGCTGGGTTGCCAACCTGGCGCTCTGTATGAACCTGGTGTTGATTGTCGGCATCATGTCGATGATCCCGGGGGCCACGATGACATTGCCGGGTATCGCCGGTATCGTCTTGACGCTCGGTATGGCGGTTGATGCCAACGTGCTGATCTACGAGCGTATTCGTGAAGAGATCCGCAACGGTCGTGGTGTTCAGCAAGCCATCCATCTGGGCTTTGATCGAGCATTCTCCACCATCGCCGACTCCAACGTGACCTCGCTGATCACCTGTGTGATCCTGTTCGGTATCGGTACTGGCGCCATCAAGGGCTTTGCCCTGACGCTGGGCATTGGTCTGACCGCCTCCATGTTTACTGCCATCACAGTTTCCCGTGCCATTATCAACCTGGCTTGGGGTGGACGGCGTATCGACAAGCTGCCCATCTGAGGATAGAGAGATGTTTCAGATTCTACATTTTGAAAAACCGATCCCGTTTATGCGCTATGCCAAGCCGGGTGTGGTTTTCTCTTCCGTGCTGATGGTGGTAGCCCTGTTCTTCCTGTTTGATCGGGGGCTGAACTGGGGTCTGGACTTTACCGGTGGTACCACCATCGAGGTGGGGTTCCAGCAGTCGGTGAGCCTGGACAAGATCCATGACGCTCTGGAAGAGCAGAAGATTGAAGGGGCAACCCTGCAACACTTTGGCTCCAGCCGTGACGTGCTGTTCCGCCTGACCCCGAAAGAGGGGGTCAAGGTAGAACAACAGGGTAACGAAGTGCTGGCGGCGGCCAAGCAGCTCGACGAGGGCGCAGTGCTCAAACGCGTCGAGTTTGTCGGCCCTTCCGTGGGTGATGAACTGGCGACAGACGGTGCGCTGGCCATGCTGGCCTCCATCCTCTGTATCCTGGCCTACGTGGCAGTGCGTTTCGAATGGCGTCTGGCGCTGGGGGGCATTCTCTCCCTGGTGCACGACGTGGTGATCACGCTGGGTGTCTTTGCCTACTTCCAGTACGAGTTCGACCTGACTGTACTGGCGGCACTGATGACCCTGGTGGGTTACTCCCTGAACGATACTATCGTGGTGTTCGACCGCTTGCGGGAGAACTTCCGCAAGGTGCGTAAAGGGGATACCGAGTACATTCTGGATCTCTCCATGACCGAGACCCTGAGTCGTACCATCATCACCTCCGGCCTCACCTTTATCGTGGTGCTGGCGCTTTTGCTCAAGGGCGGTGCGCTGATCCACGGTTTTGCCGTGGCCATGGTGATCGGTGTGGCGTTCGGTACCTACTCCTCCATCTATGTGGCGAGTGCGTTTGCCATGTTCCTCGGCGTCAAGCGCGAGCACATGCTGCCCACCCAGGTAGAGAAAGAGGGTGCGGACCAACAGGAAATCCTGCCGTAACAGTGAAGAGCGCCTCATGGCGCTCTTTTCTTATCTCTGCGTGTCGTTTGCTGACGCACATGATTTAAACAACAGGAGTTTGTCATGCATCACAATCCCCGTTTTTTGGCGCTGGTTGACGGGATCCGCTCCCGCATCACCGAAACCGATGTTCACCAGATCAAGCGCTGGCAGGATGAAGGGCGTACGTTTCACCTAATCGACGTGCGGGAAGAGAGCGAGTGGGCCAGGGGCCATCTGCCCGGAGCCCGATATCTGGGTCGTGGCGTGATTGAGCGGGATATCGAGACCCAGTTCCCGGATCTTGAGACCGAGCTCTACCTCTATTGTGGTGGTGGTTTTCGCTCCATTCTGGCGGCGGACAACCTGCAACAGATGGGTTATCGCAAGGTGATCAGCGTCGACGGCGGCTTTCGCGGTTGGTGCGATGCCGGATACCCTGTCGAATCCTGATTTATTTGAGGTAGAGGGGCACAGCTACATGACAAAGCGGCAGTTGACCTTTACCATATGCGGGGTCAAGCGTAAGCGTCGGAGTGTTCATTGAACGTCAGGAAAGGGATTGGATACCTCCTAGGTATCCTGTTGTTGCTTCCCATGTGGGGTTGCAGCAGTAGCAGTCAGGTTAACACCCCCAAGGTTCCCAAGCCGCAGCCTGCTTCACTGGTGTTGGCGACCCCCCTGCAGGTCTCCTACCAGAGTGAGCTGGCGCTCGCCCGACTCGGGCAGATGCTCAGTGAAATGGAACTGACCACCGAGCAACGGGCAGAGTTGTTCTATGAGCGTGCCGTGGTGTTTGATCGGGTTGGTCTGCGTTCCCTCGCGCGGCTCGATTTCAACCGTGCCCTGCGGGAGAAGCCGGATTTCGCCGAAGCCTACAACTTCATCGGCGTCTATCTGGTACAGCAGCAGAATTACGACGAAGCCTATGATGCGTTCGATTCCGCCCTCGAACTGGCGCCGGACTATGACTATGCCTATCTCAACCGTGGCATCGCCCTCTATTACGGTAACCGTCCCGAGCTGGCCGCGGCCGATATGAAGCGTTTCTACGAGGCGCAGCCGGAAGACCCCTATCGGGTGATCTGGCTCTATCTGGCTGAGCAGAAACTCGACCCGTCGGCCGCAATGAGCCGGATGCGCGAGCGTCTCAACAAGTACGATGACGATGCCTGGAACTGGGATCTGGTTCGCCTCTATACCGGCGAGATCAACGCTTCCCAGCTGATGGGCAACGTGGTGAAAGGGGTGAAGGATAACCGGGAGCTTGCCGAGCGCCTGTGTGAAACCTACTTCTATCTGGGCAAGTTCGAGCTGGGCAAAGGCAACCGCAAGGAAGCCATCAGCTACTTCAAGCTGGCCTTATCCAACAACGTCTATGACTTCATCGAGCACCGCTATGCGCTGCTGGAGCTGGAGTTGATGGCGCGCAAGCCCTTGCCGCCAGGTGCCCAGAGCGCTCGTAACAAGGGTGATCAGCCCTCCTGATCCACTGCCAGATAGTGGTAAAAAAGGCCTCGCGATGAGGCCTTTTTGTTGGGCGAATGGCGGGTTTACTCCACCAGGCTCATGCCGGGGATCTGACGCCAGTAGCCGTTGCAATCGCTTCCTTGCTGCAAGGAGAGGGGAGCCTGGCCCTGCCGGTTGGCTTTGAAGCGGGCCAGCATCTCCAGCGTCTCCATCCCTTGCGGCGAAAGCCTGACCACATCTACCAGACCTTCCATACCAGCCAGCTCGTTACCCAGGTTGTAGCAGTAACCGGACTGGGTCTGGATCCCGTTGAGATTGAACACCCGTTGCCCTTCGCGGCTGTTGGCCAGTCGTCCGGTGGGGTAGTTGATGCAGGCGAGCTCGCAGTTGTCCTTGGGCTTGTCGAGGGATCGGGCGGTGAAGCAGCGCGCCGAGTAGGCGAGCGGCAGATGGCCGTAGGCAAACACCTCCACCTCAAATTGGTCGCGCAGGGTGCCCAGATCCTGATTGAGCTGGATCAGCCAGTCACGGGAGAGCTCCACCGGCATGACCCAGCGTTTCATCCCCTGTTTGAGCAACATGCGCAGCACATCGGCGTTATAGGCGTTGATGGCGGGGCCACAGACGAAGGGGATCCCTGCCTCCCAGGCGAGTTGCACCGTACCGAGATCGTTGGCTTCGACCATAAGATCGCCATTGTCGACCAGCCGCTTCACCTCCTTGAGCTCGGAAGGGGCGGAGATAAGGGCGAGGGTCGAGAGCACCGCCTGCTTGCCGGAGCTGGCCACCTGACGGGCCAGCGCAATCCAGTCATCGACTTTGAGTTCGCGCCGCTTGCTGCAGACGGTCTCCCCCAGATAGATGATGTCGGCCTGACTGCCGGCAGCGGCATGGTAAAAGGCTTCGGTATCGGCTTTGGGCCAGTAGAAGAGTAGAGGCCCGAGAGAAAATTGCATGGGTGGACTCCTTATTGCCACTGACGATGGTAGGCGCCGAGGGTAGTCTGGCTACCTTCGGAGACGCGGGCTAGCTGGGCATCCCACTCAGCTTTAACCTGATAGGCCTCGGGATTGGCCTGATAGGCATCGATGGCTGCACGCCAGACCCGGGTCACTTGCTCCACATAAGCGGGGCTGCGCTGGCGCCCTTCAATCTTGACCGACTGGATCCCGGTCTTGAAGAGCTCGGGCAGGAGACCCAGGGTATTGAGACTGGTGGGCTCTTCCAGCGCGTGGTAGGTCTGGCCATCCACGTTGAAACGCCCCTTGCAGAGGGTCGGGTAACCGGCATTTTCGCTCGGGCCATAGCGGTCGATCAGCACCTCGTTGAGTCGCGACTCGAGACCATTCGGGGTCTCTTCCCAACGGACGAACTTGGCCGGTGAGCAGGCGCCGACGGTGTTGGGACTCTCGCCAGTCATGTAGGAGGAGAGATAGCAGCGCCCCTCGGCCATGATGCAGAGGCTGCCAAAGGCGAACACCTCAAGGCCAACATCGGTCTCGCGGGCCAGCTGCTTGACCTGATGCATGGAGAGCACCCGGGGCAGCACCACCCGTGTGACATTGAATTGCTGCTGATAGAAGCGAATGGCGGCGGCATTGGTGGCGCTGGCCTGCACCGAGACATGGAGTTCCATCTCGGGGTAGTGGCGGCTGGCATATTCCAGCACGGCGAGATCGGCGATGATTAACGCATCGGCGCCGAGGGCCACCCCGCGATCAACCGCCTGTTTCCATCGAGTATCGGCCCCGGGATGGGCAAAGGTATTGATGGCAATATGCAGCTTGCGACCATGTTGATGCACATAATCTACCGCCTTCTCCAGTTTGCTGTCGGTAAAGTTGAGACCGGCAAAGTGGCGGGCATTGGTGTCATCCTTGAAACCGATATAAACGGCATCGGCCCCGTTATCCACGGCGGTTTTCAGTGCCGGCAAACTGCCTGCCGGACAGAGTAATTCCATTGGTACGCTCCGAGAGTGCATATGAAGGGCAAACGAGCCCTGATTGTATGCAGCCATGCACTCCCGCTTTTTGACCTGAGGCAGCTTTGTGTGGCTTTACCCTTCTTGAGGTAACCCTGCACAAGTTTGATTTCCAACAGGATCTTGCCACTCTCCCTGTGTTTGAATGCGCAAAAAAGGGAGTCTATCGTGTTTCAACAACTGCAACGTCGCCTGGTCGAACAGGCTCCGCGCTTCTTGCGCCATCCCCTCAAGCTTGTTCCCTTCAATCTGCAAAAGCAGCTGATGGAGAGTTTGCTGGCCCGGGTATTCAAAGAGGCTATCGAAGATGGCGATTTCGAGTTTCTGGCAGACAAGTGGCTGAAAGTCGAAGTCTCTGATCTGGAGCTGTGCTGGTTTATCAGTGAGCAGAATGGCCAGCTGGTGGTAGCTCGCGAGTGTGACAAGGCCGATGTCTGCTTCAGCGGTACGGCCAACGACCTGATCCTCATCGCTGGTCGCAAAGAGGATCCGGACTCGCTCTTTTTCCAGCGCAAGCTGAAGATAGAAGGGGATACCGAACTGGGCCTTGAGGTGAAAAACCTGATGGACAGTCTGGATCTCGATGGCTTGCCAAGCCTGATGAAGTATCCCCTGATGGATCTGGCGACGTTTATCGAACGCGCCCGTACCGAGTCAGCGCAGGCTCCGGTGCAGACGGCGCCGGGCGGGATCCCGTCTTAAGTGGACAATCACCCCATGGACATGGCGACGATAATGGTGCCGTGCCCAGAGGCAGCGACAGGCCCACAGACAGGGCACCAAGGCGATGAGCGCCGCAGGGGCGGGCAGCTGTGACATGGCCAGCCCCGCAGCCAGCCAGATAAAGGGTTGCGCTTCATACAGCCACTCCGGCTGTAGCCAGCGTTTGCTCGGAAAGATAATCAGATCGGTACGTCGGTAGCTGGAGCGCATCATCCAGGTCACCGCTCCGGCGATAAACAGCAAGGTGCCTGCAAACCAGAGCAGGGGCTGTTCACTCAACGTAATAATGGCAATGGCTGCCAGCAGGTAGAGGCTGGGCAATCTCTCATAGATAAAGGGAGGAAGCATGGCGTGGTGTCTCCTGTGCCGTTTATCGGATATCCATCAAGTTTAGCCCCCCCCTCTCACTTCCCTCATGCTGGTTTGTTATACAAACGGGTAGTTTTGTTCTGAAATGGCTCGGCTTTTACGGTGCCAACATGGCGTTCTCTTATGTTACAATTGCGCGCCATTTTTGACTGAAGATTGACTGGGCATGTTGGATCAGATTCGTATCGTTTTGGTAAACACCTCTCATACCGGCAACATGGGGTCTGCGGCACGCGCCATGAAGACCATGGGGTTGACCCAGCTGGTATTGGTTGATCCGCAAGCCTTGCCGGATGACAATGCCTTCGCCCTGGCGGCTGGTGCCAGCGATGTGCTTGCCAATGCCCGTATCGTCCCGACACTGGACGACGCGATCGCCGATTGTGGTCTGGTGATTGGCACCAGCGCCCGCTCGCGAACCCTGAGCTGGCCCATGCTCGATCCCCGTGAGGCCGGCGAAAAGTCGGTGGTTGAGGGGATGCAGCACCCGGTTGCGTTGGTGTTTGGTCGTGAGCGCACCGGTCTCACCAACGACGAATTGCAAAAGTGCCACTACCACGTGGCCATTCCGGCCAATCCTGACTACAGCTCTCTCAATCTGGCCATGGCGGTGCAGACCCTCTGTTACGAAGTGCGGATGCGCTGGCTGCAGGGGCAGGCCGCCGAGCCTGAAGAGGAGATGGCCTATCCGAGTGCCGCCCAGCTGGAAGGGTTTTATCAGCACCTGGAACAAACCCTGATGAAGACCGGTTTTATTGCCGATGACCATCCGGGTCATGTGATGAGCAAGCTGCGTCGCCTGTTCAATCGGGCTCGGCCGGAAGCAGCTGAGCTCAACATTCTGCGCGGTATTCTGACCTCGGTGCAGAAAGCGCACGTACCGGATTAATCCGACTGATTTACTCAACCATATACTTGACTGATTTGGTCGGGTATGTGACCATGTGCCCCATTAAATTGCTTCGCAAGACGGTAAGGCACATGAGACTGACTTCAAAAGGACGTTACGCTGTAACCGCCATGCTCGACGTGGCGCTGCATGCAGAGCAGGGGCCCGTCCCCCTTGCCGATATTTCCGAGCGCCAGGGCATCTCGTTGTCCTATCTCGAGCAGCTCTTTGCCCGCCTGCGCAAACATGGTCTGGTGAGCAGCGTGCGTGGCCCGGGTGGTGGTTATCGCCTCGGGTTGGCCCCAGGCGAGATTTCGGTTGGTCAGGTGATCACCGCAGTCGATGAGTCGGTCGATGCCACCAAGTGTCTCGGCAAGGGCGGTTGCCACGGCGGTACCCAGTGCCTGACTCACTCCCTGTGGCGTGATTTGAGCGAGCGGATCTCCAGTTTCCTCGGGGATATCACGCTGGCCGAGCTGGTACGCCAGGCCGATGTGCGCCGCATTGCCGGCAAGCAAGATGAACAAATGAAGACCGTGTTGTCCCTGGTTGATCGGGCAGAACACGGCGATGTGAGCTTGAAAGTCCAACTATAAACGTGCTTTCCACAGCGGGACTCTGTATGACCCGGACTGTGACGGAGAAAAACATGAAACTGCCTATTTACCTTGATTATTCGGCAACCTGTCCGGTGGACCCGCGTGTCGCAGAAAAAATGATGCAGTGTCTCACCATGGATGGCCTGTTCGGCAATCCGGCTTCCCGTTCTCACCGCTTTGGCTGGCAAGCCGAAGAGGCGGTGGATCTGGCCCGTAATCAAGTGGCAGATCTGATCGGTGCCGATCCCCGCGAGATTGTCTTCACTTCCGGTGCGACCGAATCCAATAACCTGGCCATCAAGGGTGTTGCCCACTTCTATGCCAGCAAGGGCAAGCACATCATCACCTCCAAGACCGAACACAAGGCGGTGCTCGATACCTGTCGCCAGTTGGAGCGTGAAGGGTTCGAGGTGACCTATCTTGAGCCGATGCCCAACGGCCTGTTCACTATCGAGATGATCGAGAATGCCATGCGTGATGACACCATCCTGGTCAGCATCATGCATGTGAACAACGAAATCGGCGTGGTTCAGAACATTGCCGCCATCGGCGAGTTGTGCCGTTCCCGCAAGATCCTGCTGCACGTGGATGCCGTTCAGAGTGTGGGCAAGATCCCGGTAGATGTGGAAGCACTGAAAGTGGATCTGCTCTCCGTCTCTGCGCACAAGGTATATGGTCCGAAAGGGATCGGTGCACTGTTTGTTCGCCGCAAACCCCGCGTTCGTCTGGAAGCCCAGATGCACGGTGGCGGCCACGAGCGCGGCATGCGTTCCGGTACTCTGCCGACCCACCAGATCGTCGGGATGGGCGAAGCTTTCCGCATCGCCAAAGAAGAGATGGTGAGTGAAGGCGAGCGCATCTTGGCTCTGCGCCAGCGTCTGTGGAATGGCATCAAGGATATTGAAGCCGTCTACATCAATGGCGATCTGGAGCAACGTGTTCCGGGCAACCTCAACGTCAGCTTTGCCTATGTGGAAGGGGAATCCCTCATCATGGCGCTGAAAGATTTGGCGGTCTCTTCCGGTTCGGCCTGTACCTCCGCCAGCCTGGAGCCCTCCTATGTGCTGCGCGCACTGGGTCTGAACGACGAGTTGGCACACAGCTCCATCCGTTTCAGCATGGGTCGCTTCACCACCGAGGAAGAGATTGACTACGCGGTCAAGCTTATTCGTGACTCCATCGGTCGTCTGCGCGAGATGTCCCCCCTGTGGGAGATGTACAAAGACGGCGTCGATCTGAACACGGTCGAATGGGCTCATCACTGATCTATCTGGTCAGTGAGCAACAGAATTAGCAGGAGTGAGATATGGCTTACAGTGAAAAAGTAATCGACCACTACGAGAATCCTCGCAACGTCGGTGGTTTCGACAAGAATGATCCCAGCGTTGCAACCGGCATGGTCGGTGCGCCCGCCTGTGGCGACGTGATGAAGCTGCAATTGAAGATCAGCGATGAAGGCATCATCGAAGATGCCAAGTTCAAGACCTACGGCTGCGGTTCCGCCATCGCCTCCAGCTCCCTGGTGACCGAATGGGTCAAGGGCAAGACCCTGGACGAAGCGGCTGGCATCAAGAACACAGATATCGCTGAAGAGTTGGCCCTGCCACCGGTGAAGATCCACTGCTCCATTCTGGCTGAGGACGCCATCAAGGCCGCTATCGCCGATTACAAGCAGAAGAAAGGTCTCTAAGCGCCGGAGAGCAGTATGGCTATTACCATGACAGATGCCGCCGCGGCACGGGTTTCCTCTTTTCTGGCTAACCGGGGCAAGGGCATTGGCCTGCGCCTCGGCGTCAAAACCACCGGCTGCTCCGGTCTGGCCTACGTGCTTGAGTTCGTTGATGAACTGACCGATGAGGATCAGGTGTTCGAGCAGCAGGGCGTCAAGATTATTGTCGATGCCAAGAGCCTGATCCATCTGGATGGCACCGAGCTGGATTTCGTCAAGGAGGGCCTCAACGAGGGCTTCCAGTTCAACAATCCCAACGCCAAAGGCGAGTGTGGTTGCGGCGAAAGCTTCAGTGTCTGAGATGTTTGACGTCAATGATCCTTCGTCTGTGGTTGAACGGGTCTCCATGACCCGTTCAACCACATCTCATTTGCCAGGGGCGAGTGAGGTTGTGGCGAACGTTTCCAAGAGGTTTGCATGAATCATTTCGAGCTGTTTGGGCTGGTTGAAGGCTTCGAGCTCGATACCCGTCAGTTGGCTGATACCTACCGCCAGCTGCAAACCCAATTCCATCCTGATCGTTTTGCCACCGCCCCCGAACGGGAGCAGCTGGCTGCGGTGCAACGTGCCGCTCAGATCAACGAAGCATTCATCACCCTCAAGGCGCCGCTGCGCCGTGCAGAATATCTGCTCTCCCTGCGTGGCACTGATATCCGTGGTGAACAGCAGACTCTGCAAGATACCGCGTTTCTGATGCAGCAGCTGGAGTGGCGCGAGCGTCTGGCCGATCTGAAAGATGACGCAGACCCTGAGCGCGCCATCAAGGATTTTCGCAGCGAGATCAGGCATGATCACCAGATGTTGATGCAGCAGCTGACCGAGTCTCTTGCCGCTGGCAAAGATCTCGTTGCCGCTGATTGCGTTCGCAAACTCAAGTTTGTCGACAAGCTCCTCGAAGAGCTGGAACGATTCGAAGACTCGCTTCTCGAGTCTTGATCCTTTAACGCTGGAAGTTTCATTACCCATGGCATTACTGCAAATCGCCGAACCCGGCCAGAGCGCTGTTCCTCATCAGCACAAACGTGCCGTCGGCATCGATCTCGGCACCACCAACTCTCTCGTCGCTGCGGTTCGCAGCGGTCACGCCGATACCCTTTGCGATGAGCAAGGGCGCGACCTGCTCCCGTCAGTGGTGCACTATCAAAGCGACACCATTCGGGTCGGAATTGATGCCAAGCGTGAAGCGGCACTCGATCCTCACAACACCATCGTCTCGGTCAAACGGATGATGGGCAAGGCGCTGGCCGATATCGATACCCGCCAACAGCCTTACCAGTTTGTTGCTGCCGACAATGGCATGCCGCAACTGCAAACCCGTCAGGGGCTGGTCAATCCGGTACAGGTCTCGGCCGAAATCCTCAAAAAGCTGGCCGAGCGTGGCGCCCAGACTCTCGGGGGCGATCTCGATGGCGTGGTCATTACCGTGCCCGCCTATTTCGATGATGCCCAGCGTCAGGGGACCAAGGATGCGGCCCGTCTGGCCGGTCTGCACGTACTGCGTCTGCTCAACGAGCCGACCGCAGCCGCGATTGCCTATGGCCTTGACTCCGGTCAGGAAGGGGTGATCGCGGTTTACGATCTGGGGGGCGGCACCTTCGATATCTCCATCCTGCGTCTGCACCGCGGTGTGTTTGAAGTAATGGCGACCGGCGGCGATTCCGCCCTCGGCGGTGATGATTTTGATCACCTGCTGGCGGACTGGATCAAGGCGCAAGCGGGCCTCTCCGGCGAGCTGGATGCCCATCTGCAGCGCGAGCTGCTGGATGTGGCCGCGGCCGTCAAGCATGGTCTGACCGATGCCGAGCAGGTGGCGTGCACCTTTGCTGGCTGGCAGGGTTCAGTGAGCCGTAGCCAGTTTGATGAACTCATCACCCCGCTGGTGAAACGGACCTTGCTGGCTTGTCGCCGCGCCCTGCGCGATGCCGGTCTCGAGCAGGTGGAAGTGCTGGAAGTGGTGATGGTCGGTGGCTCCACCCGGGTGCCGCTGGTGCGTGAACTGGTGGGCGAGTTCTTCCAGCGTACGCCGCTGACCAGCATCGATCCGGACAAGGTTGTCGCCATCGGCGCCGCCATCCAGGCCGATATTCTGGTGGGCAACAAGCCCGATGCCGAGATGCTGCTGCTGGACGTTATCCCCTTGTCGCTGGGTCTGGAGACCATGGGGGGCCTCGCCGAGAAGGTGATCCCGCGCAATACCACCATTCCGGTGGCTCGTGCTCAGGAGTTCACCACCTTCAAGGATGGTCAGACCGCCATGGCCATTCACGTGGTGCAGGGCGAGCGCGAGTTGGTGGCCGATTGCCGCTCCCTGGCCCGCTTTACCCTGACCGGTATTCCGCCGATGGCAGCCGGCGCCGCCCATATTCGCGTCACCTTCCAGGTGGATGCGGATGGTCTGCTCTCGGTCAGCGCCATGGAGAAATCCTCCGGCGTGCAGGCCGAGATCCAGGTCAAGCCCTCTTACGGGCTGGCGGAGCAGGATATCCTCAACATGCTGAGCGCCTCCATCGAGAACGCCCAGCAGGATATGGATGCCCGCATGCTGGCCGAGCAGCAGGTTGAAGCCGACCGGGTGGTCGAGAGTCTCAATGCGGCGCTGGCCGCCGATGGCGATGCCCTGCTCAATGCTGCCGAACGTGCCGAGATTGATGCCGCCATCGCCCATCTGCTGACCATGCGCAACAGCGGCGCAACCCATCAAATCAAAGAAGCCATTGAGGCAGCCGATGCTGTCAGTGGCGAGTTTGCAGCCCGCAGGATGGACGCCTCCATCCGCAAGGTGCTGACCGGACAAAACGTCAACAAGGTGTAATATGCCAAAACTGATCATTCTTCCTCATCCCGTACTCTGTCCGGATGGCGCCGCCCTCGAGGGGCAAAGCGGCGAGACCATTCTGGATGTTGCGCTGCGCAATGGTATCGAAATCGAGCACGCCTGCGAGAAATCCTGTGCCTGCACTACCTGCCACTGCGTGGTGCGCGAGGGCTTTGACTCGCTCGAGCCAAGTGACGAGCTGGAAGACGACATGCTGGACAAGGCGTGGGGGCTGGAGCCGGAATCCCGTCTCAGCTGCCAGGCAAAACTGGCGGACGAGGATCTGGTGGTGGAACTGCCCAAGTACACCCTGAACCTTGCCTCTGAACGCCATTAATTACACATGAGTGAATTGCACGTGCAGCATCCTGTGGTGCTTCAGTGATATGGTGGAAGGCCGTGACCCTCGGGGGCACGGCCTTTTTTGTATTCGTTATTCTCTCTTTGCCAATAAGCTCTTTCCCATAAAGAGTGCTTATACATAGTGCCAGTAAAAAGGAAGCAAACACGATGGCTGACATGATGAAGGTAGCGTTATCCACCCAGGCTGCGGCCGCTTATTGGGGCGAGGGCGCCCAGCTCAGTTTCAATGGCGACGAGGCACTGATCCATCTTGGTGCCGCCGGTCAGGAGAAGGATGTTCTGCGCAACGTTCAGCGCGCCGCCCGTCGCCTCGAATCGAGCGGGATCAAGCGGGTGACGCTGGTCGGTGAAGGCTGGGATCTGGAGCGTCGCTACGCGTTCGCCCAGGGGTTCTACGCCGCCAAGGGAGCGCGTGAACTGGATTTTGGCCAGCAGAGCGACGCGGATGCCCGCGAGCTGGATGGCTTGCTCAAGGCGACCCGCTGGGTGCGCGAGATCACCAATGGCACCCCGGAGGAGATCTACCCCATGAGTCTGGCGGAGTCGGCGCTGCTGCTTATCCGCGGTCTGGCTGGCGACAAGGTGACCGCTCGCATCACCGCCGGTGAAGCGCTGCGCGAGTCTGGCCATATCGGGATCTGGTCGGTTGGCCGTGGCAGCGAGCGCGAGCCTGTGCTGCTGGAGCTTGACTACAACCCGACCGGTGATCGCAATGCCCCCGTGGTGGCGGCGCTGGTGGGCAAGGGGATCACTTTTGATTCCGGTGGCTACTCCATGAAGTCCTCTGACAACATGCTGCCGATGAAGTCCGACATGGGCGGCGCGGCCATGGTGACCGGTGCGCTGGCGCTGGCTATCAGCCGCGGTCTGAACCAGCGGGTGAAGCTCATTCTCTGCTGCGCCGAGAACCTGGTCTCCGGCCACGCCTTCAAGCTGGGCGACATCCTCACCTACAAGAACGGCATCTCGGTCGAGATCCAGAATACCGATGCGGAAGGTCGTCTGGTGCTGGCCGATGGCCTGATGGCGGCCTCCGACAGCGGTGCGGCTTATATCCTTGACGCAGCCACCCTGACCGGCGCCGCCAAGATGGCGCTGGGGCGCGATTATAATGCGGTGTTTGCCCTCGATGAGACCGAACAGCTGCGTGCGCTGGCCGCTGCCAAGGTGGAAAACGAACAGGCGTGGGCGCTGCCGCTGGAGCCCTGGCATGCCAGCCAGCTCACCTCGGCCTTTGCCGATCTGGGCAACGTCGCCTCGGCAGAAGGCACGGCCGGTGCCACCACGGCTGCTGCGTTCCTTTCCCGTTTCGTACGTGATGAGGGCAAGGGTTGGGTGCACCTGGATCTGGCAGCCTCTTATCAGAAATCGGGCAATGATCTCTGGGCGACCGGCGCCAAGGGGCACGGTCTGCGTACCATCGCCCGCTGGCTGCAGGAGGTGACCGCATGAATGTCTGGTTAAGTCGTGAATTTGCACCGGCCGAGTGGGGGGAGGGGGCGCTGCTCTCTCACCGTGCCGACGGCATGGTGATCCATCTGGTGACGGCCAATCCGCTGCTCGATATCCAGCAGGCGGCCCGTCGCCTCTGCCAGCAGGGGATCCAGAAAGTGACCCTGACTGGTCACTGGGAGCGTGAACAGCAGTGGGCTTTTGCCCAAGGGCTACAAACCCCCAAGGCGGAGGTGCAACTGCAGTGGGCCATGTCCTCGGAAGAGGACAGAGAGGAGCTGGAAGCGCGTTGGCTCTGCGGCCGCTGGGTGCGCGAGATGACCAATGCCACCCCGGAGCAGTTGGGCCCGCTGGAGCTGGCGGTGGAAGCGGCCTCCTTTATTACCGAGCTGGCCCCGGACAAGGTGAGTCATCGCATTTTGAAAGGCGAAGCGCTGCAACAGGCGGGCTGGGTCGGCCTCTATCAGGTGGGCCGCGGCAGTGCGCGCGAACCGGTATTGCTGGAGCTCGACTTCAACCCGGGGCGTGACCCCAAGGCGCCGGTAGCGGCAGCGCTGGTGGGCAAGGGGATCACCTTTGACTCCGGCGGCTACTCCATGAAGAGCTCCGAGGGGATGCTCACCATGAAGTGCGACATGGGTGGCGCGGCGATTGTCACCGGTGCGCTGGCGCTGGCTATGCTGCGCGGGCTCGACAAGCGGGTGAAGCTGATCCTCTGCTGCGCCGAGAACCTGGTCTCCGGCCACGCCTACAAGCTGGGCGACATCCTCACCTACAAGAACGGCACCACGGTCGAGATTGTGAATACCGACGCCGAGGGGCGGCTGGTGCTGGCCGACGGCCTGCAACTGGCGAGTGAGTCCGGCGCACCGCTGATCATCGATGCCGCGACCCTGACCGGCGCTGCTGTGATGGCGCTGGGTGGGCGCTACAATGCTCTGTTCGGTCTCGATAAAGGGCTGGTAAGCCGGGCCATGACCTATGCCGATGCCGAGCATGAGCCTTCCTGGCCGCTGCCGCTGGAGCCCTGGCACCGCCAGCAGTGCCCCTCCCATTACGCCGACACGGCCAACAGCCGTCCGGTGAAGGGGGGCGGGCCGGGTGGCGCCTCCAACGCGGCGGGTTTCCTCTCCCGTTTCGTTGCCAACGAAGGGATGGGCTGGCTGCATATCGATCTGGCCGCCTGCTTCAGTGACAACGGCGATGCTCTCTGGGCGCCGGGAGGCAATACCCTGGGGATGCGCACCATAGCGCGGGCCTTGCTGGCGGAAGCCAAATAGGCGAGACAAGGCACCTTCGGGTGCCTTTTTCATGCTGTTCGAATTGTGAACAAAAGATGGGGTTTTGGCGGCTTAAGGTAACTATCGTGCGCAAGCGCACATATTTTCCGGCTCTGCTCGGTCAAGATGAGTGTGGATGTTGATTGTAAGGGAGTGATGTTTAATAAAAAGTTGCTTGTTTGTGTGTTTTTCCGGTTTTTGTTTACGTATAATCGCCAGCGAACATGGATTCTAACAATAAAACTCTGTAGTTAAGGAAAGATATCAATGGCCATCGAACGTACCTTCTCTATCGTTAAACCGGATGCTGTCAGCAAGAACCTGATCGGTGCCATCTATAGCCGTTTCGAAAGCGCAGGCTTGAAAGTGGTGGCATCCAAAATGCTGCACATGAGCAGTGAACAGGCTGCCGGTTTCTATGCCGAGCATCAGGGCAAGCCTTTTTATGACAATCTGGTCAGCTTCATGACCTCTGGCCCTGTCATGGTGCAGGTGCTGGAAGGGGAAGACGCCATCCGTCGCAATCGCGAGATCATGGGGGCTACCAACCCGAAAGAGGCGCTGGCTGGTACCTTGCGTGCCTGTTATGCCGAGAGCATCGATCGCAACGCAGTGCATGGCTCCGATGCACCGGCATCCGCTGCCCGCGAAATTGCCTACTTCTTCTCTGACAACGAGATCTGCCCGCGCGGCTGATTTTTGTGGATGATGACCCAAGGGAGCCTCGGCTCCCTTTGTTGTTTTCGCCGTTTACGCAATATCCCTCTATTCTCCAGGTGGAAAGCCAGACCCATTATTTGTACAATGCCGCCCCCTGACGTCGTCAGCCAATAATTGATGAAGTGTTTGAACTGAGGCCATTGATGAGCGAAACAAAAATCAACCTGCTGGATCTTGATCGGGATGCCATGCGTGCCTTTTTCGTCGAACTGGGCGAGAAGCCATTCCGGGCAGATCAGGTCATGAAGTGGATCTATCACTTTGGGTGTGATGATTTCGATCAGATGACCAACGTCAACAAGGTGCTCAAAGAGCGCCTCAAGGCGATCGCCGAGATCAAGGCGCCCGAGATCAGCCGCGAGCAGCGCTCTGCCGATGGCACCATCAAGTGGGCTCTGCAGGTGGGCGATCAGGAGGTAGAGACCGTCTACATCCCGGAAGATGACCGCGCGACCCTCTGCGTCTCCTCTCAAGTTGGCTGTGCGCTGGAGTGCAAGTTCTGCTCCACGGCTCAACAAGGCTTCAACCGCAATCTGAAAGTCTCCGAGATCATCGGTCAGGTGTGGCGTGCGGCCCGCGTGGTCGGTGGCAAGCGTCCCATCACCAATGTGGTGATGATGGGGATGGGCGAGCCGCTGCTCAACCTCGCCAATGTGGTGCCCGCCATGCGTCTGATGATGGATGACTACGGCTTTGGCATCTCCAAGCGCCGGGTGACCATCTCCACCTCTGGCGTGGTACCTGCGCTGGACAAGCTGGGTGACCAGATCGACGTGGCGCTGGCTATCTCCCTGCACGCCCCGAACGACAAGTTGCGTTCAGAGATCATGCCGATCAACGACAAGTACAACATCGAGGAGTTCCTCGCAGGTGTCCGTCGTTACCTGGCCAAATCCAATGCCAACGGTGGTCGGGTGACCGTCGAGTATGTGCTGCTCGATCATATCAATGACGATATGCAGCATGCTCACGAGCTGGCCAAGGTGCTCAAGGACACTCCGAGCAAGATCAACCTGATCCCGTTCAACCCCTTCCCGGGCAACCCTTACGGCAAGCCGAGCAACAGCCGTATCGATCGCTTCTCCAAGGTGCTGATGGAGTACGGTTTCACCGTGATTGTCCGCAAGACCCGTGGTGATGACATCGATGCCGCCTGTGGTCAGCTGGTGGGTGACGTGATTGACCGTACCAAGCGAACTATCAAAAATCGGATGCAACAGGATGGGATTTCCGTCAAAATGGTTTAAATGCTAAGCCATTGTATAGACAGGGAATGGATACACGTACATTGATCGTAGTGGCAGCGCTCTGCGCGCTGCCAGGCTGTGTGACCGAGACCACTTACGCTGGCCAGAATTCGACCCAGCGTGAAGTGGGTCCTGACCTCAAGGCGGCTGCCCAAACCCGCCTCGACCTGGGTATCCAGTACCTGCGTCAGGGCAATGCCGAGCAGGCCAAGTTCAATCTTGACCGCGCCCTCCAGTATGACCCCTCCAACCCCCAGATCCAGATCGGTTTTGCCTACTTTTACCAGAAGGTAGGAGATTTCAAGGCAGCCGAGACCCATTACAAGAACGCCCTTGCCATGGATCCGTCCAATGCTGACGCAATGAACAACTATGGTGCCTTCCTCTGTGATCGCGGCAGGTATGCCGAGGCAGATCAGGCGTTCAACCAGGCTGTTATTCAGCCAGGCTATGTAAAAATTGCCGATACCTATGAAAATGCGGCACTTTGTGCGCTGCAAAATCGCAGAAATGATAAAGCAGGCGAGTACTATCGCCTGGCCTTGGGGTATAATCCCCGCAATCCAGGGTTATTGCTGGACTTGGCCGAGCTTTCCATGAAAGATGGCAAGCTGCCTGATGTGCAGTCCTACCTCGCCCGTTTTGCCGATGTGTCAGACGAGAACGAGGAGAGTCTCTGGTTGAGACTTCGGCTGGCACAGGCGATGGACAAGCCGGCATTACTTCACCAATTCGGGACTGAGCTGGTAAGGCAATATCCCACTTCGCAACAAGCCAAGCGTTATTTAGCCAATGACTATTGAACAGCAACACGATTTCCAAGACGACTCCCAGGCAGTAGGCCCAGGCCAATTGCTGCGCAACGCCCGTGAACAGCTTGGCTGGACACGAGAACAGGTTGCGTCCCGCATTCACCTTCGTCTGACCCTGATCGCCGCTATCGAATCGGATACCTACGACAAGCACACCTCCCATACCTTTATTCGGGGCTATCTGCGTACCTATGCCAAGCTGGTCGGGATCCCCGACGAGACCATTCTGGCTGCTTACGACAAGCTGGGTCTGACTCCTCCCGACAATATAGACATGCAGAGCTTCTCCCGTCGCTCCCGCCAGCAAGCCAACGACAGTCGGCTCAAGGTGGTGACCTGGCTGGTGATCCTGGTGTTGATTGCGCTCTCGGTCGCCTGGTGGTGGCAGAGTACTTCACGCCGCTCCGCCGGTGATGAAGCGCTGGCAGCCACCGAGATGAGTGCAACCGGTTCGACTCCGGCTGAACCTGCCATCACGCCGCCCGATGCGATCAACACCGCCCCGGTGGAAGGCGCAGCCAACGCACCGGCAGCCACGGACGTGATTGCCCCTGCGGTGGTCTCCGATGCGACGGCTACCCTGGCGCCTGCTTCAGCGGCTATTGCCCCGAACGATGTCAGCGCGGCTGTCGGCACTGCGACCGATGCTGCGGTATCCGGCGCCAATGGCACTGAATCTGAAGAGGCTGTCGTTGATCCGGCGACTGCGCCGCAACTGAAGATGAGCTTCACCGCCGATTGCTGGCTGGATGTGAAGGATGCCAACGGCAAGACCCTGTTCAGTGGTCTGAAGAAGGCCAACGACGAGCTGGTGCTGGAAGGCGCCGAGCCCCTGAAGTTCATCATTGGCGCGCCCATGGCCGTCAAGCTTGACTACAAGGGTCAGTCGTTTGATATGAGCCGTTACAACAACGGTCGTACAGCCCGCTTCTCACTGCCGCAGGAGTAATCTGTTTCCCATGTCTTCTCACGAATCACCCATCATTCGTCGTAAATCCAGACAGATCATGGTTGGTAATGTACCGGTTGGGGGCGATGCCCCCATTACCGTGCAGACCATGACCAATACCAAGACCACAGATGTCGCCGCCACCATCGAGCAGATCCAGCGGATCGAGCGGGTCGGTGCCGATATCGTCCGTGTCTCCGTGCCCACCATGGAAGCGGCGGAAGCCTTCCGGCTCATCAAACAGCAGACCCGCATCCCCATCGTTGCCGATATCCACTTCGACTATCGCATCGCCCTGAAAGTGGCCGAGTACGGTGCCGATTGCCTGCGTATCAACCCGGGCAACATCGGTAACGAGCAGCGGGTGCGCTCGGTGGTCGATTGCGCGCGCGACCTCAATATTCCGATCCGTATCGGGGTCAATGGCGGGTCGCTGGAGAAAGATATCCAGGAGAAGTACGGCGAGCCGACCCCAGAGGCGCTGGTAGAGTCCGCCATGCGTCACGTGGACTATCTCGATCGTCTCGATTTCCAGGACTTCAAGGTGAGCGTCAAGGCCTCCGATGTGTTTCTGGCAGTCGGTGCCTATCGCCTGCTGGCCAAGCAGATTGAACAGCCGCTGCACCTTGGCATCACCGAAGCGGGCGGTTTCCGTGCCGGCGCGGTGAAGTCTGCCATCGGTCTGGGTATGCTGCTTACCGACGGCATCGGCGATACCCTGCGTATCTCGCTGGCGGCGGATCCGGTGGAGGAGGTAAAGGTAGGTTTCGATATCCTCAAATCCCTGCGTATTCGCTCCCGTGGCATCAACTTTATCGCTTGCCCATCCTGCTCACGGCAGGAGTTCGATGTGATCGCTACCGTCAACGCGCTGGAAGAGCGGCTCGAAGACATCATCACCCCGATGGATGTTTCCATCATCGGCTGTGTGGTGAATGGGCCGGGCGAAGCGCTGGTCTCCGACCTTGGTCTGGCAGGTGCCGCCAACAAGAGTGCCTTCTATGAAGGGGGCCAGCGGGTCGATCGGCTCGACAACAAGGATCTCATTCCAACTCTGGAGCGCCGCATTCGCGCCCGCGCCGCCATGCTGGATCCCGCCAACCGGATCCCGATGGACAAGGAGTGAGCGAAACGGGGCCACATTGGGTGGCCCTTTTTCCAGGTGACTGATTTTAAATCCCGCATCCGGATTCCCTGATTTTACCTTGGGGGGGAAAATCCCTATAATGCGGCCAAATTTTACCTCTTTTTCTCGAGTATCAACGTGGCAAAACAGATCCAAGCTATTCGCGGTATGAATGATTGCCTGCCGGAGCAGAGCCCGGTATGGCAGAAGGTTGAACAGATCCTGCGCCAGGTCGTTGCCAGCTATGGCTACAGCGAAGTGCGCATGCCGATTGTCGAGCAGACTCATCTGTTCAAGCGCGCCATCGGTGAAGTGACCGACGTGGTCGAAAAAGAGATGTACACCTTTGAAGACCGTAACGGCGACAGCCTGAGCCTGCGTCCGGAAGGGACCGCCAGCTGCGTCCGTGCCGGTATCGAACACGGTCTGCTCTACAACCAGGAACGCCGGATGTGGTACATGGGCCCCATGTTCCGTCACGAGCGTCCCCAGAAGGGCCGTTATCGCCAGTTCCACCAGTTCGGTGTCGAGCTGTTTGGCATCAACGGGCCGGACATTGACGCTGAGCTGATCATGCTGACCCACCGTCTGTGGCGTCTGTTTGGCATCAGCGAGCATGTCACCCTGCAGCTCAACACCCTGGGTCAGAGCGCCGAGCGTGCCGCTTACCGCGATGCGCTGGTGGCCTATCTGGAGCAGTACAAGGAGCAGCTGGACGAAGAGAGCCAGCGCCGCATGTACAGCAACCCGCTGCGGGTGCTCGACTCCAAGGATGAAAAGGTGCAGGCCATTTTGGCGGGTGCCCCGCGTCTGTTCGACCATCTGGGCGAAGAGAGCCTGGCCCACTTCGAGGGGCTCAAGCGCCTGCTCGAGTCTGCCGGTATCAAATACGAAGTGAACGAGCGTCTGGTGCGTGGTCTTGACTACTACAACCTGACCGTGTTCGAGTGGGTCACCAGCAGTCTGGGTGCCCAGGGCACCGTCTGTGCCGGTGGCCGCTACGATGGTCTGGTAGAGCAGTTGGGCGGTCAACCGACCCCGGCCGTGGGCTTTGCCATGGGCATGGAGCGTCTGGTGCTGATGCTGGAAACTCTCGAGCTCAACGCCGATATCCGCCCGGCGGTGGATGTCTATCTGGCGATGGTGGGCGAGGGGACCGAGCAGGCTGGCTTCCAGCTGGCCGAGCGTCTGCGCGATGCCCTGCCGGACCTGCGCCTCATGAGCCACTGCGGTGGTGGCAACTTCAAGAAACAACTCAAACGTGCCGACAAGAGCGGTGCGGCAATCGCCCTGATCCTTGGTGAGACCGAGGTGCAAAACGGGGAGATCACTATCAAATATCTGCGTGGTCAGGCCGAGCAACAGACCGTCAAGGTTGACGCCGCCATTGCCCTGCTGGCAGCCAAAGGAGAGTAAGCTGTGGAAGTCTATACCACCGAAGAACAACAGGTTGAGGTTATCAAGGAGTGGTGGAAAGAGAACGGAACCTCGGTGATTGCCGGGACCGTGATCGGTCTGGTCGGTCTGTTCGGCTGGCGCTATTACAACCAGCACCAGCAAGAGACCATGGAGGCCTCCTCCCACTCTTACAACCAGGTGATTGAGCAGCTGGCCAAGGGCGATGCCGCCGCTTTCGAGCAGGCACAGCAGTTTGTCACCGCCAACAAGGGTGACTCCTACGGTGAACTGGCCGCGTTGCAACTGGCTGCCGCTGCCGTCAAGGCGGGCAAGCTGGATCTGGCTGCCGAGCAGCTGGAGCTGGTGGCGACCACGGGTGACGAGAGCATTCGTCCCATCGCGGCGCTGCGTCTGGCCCGTGTGCTGAATGATCAGGGCAAGGCAGATGAAGCGCTGGCCAAGCTGGCAACCATCCAGAATGAGGCCTTCAAGGCGCAGGTAGCCGAAGCCCGTGGTGATGTGCTGCAAAAGCAGGGCAAGACCGAAGAGGCTCGTGATGCCTATCAGGCGGCGGCGGATGCCGGCGGCCTGCAGGGTAGCGCCGAGCTCAAGCTGAAAATGGACGATCTGGCCCTGCCGGCCGTTGCGACTGGTGAGGCACCGGATGCGTAATCTATTCAAGATGGTGGCGCTGGGGGCTGCGGTCTCCTTCGCTCTGCAGGGTTGCTCCCTGTTCAGTTCCGAAGAGGATCTCAACCCGATGGCGCCGCTGCCCAAGGTTGAATCTGCCTTCACTGCCGACACCGCATGGTCATCTACTGTGGGTGATGGCATCGGTGACTTCTACTCCCAGCTCAAGCCGGTGGTTGAAGAGGATCGTATCTATGCGGCGGCCCGCGACGGCGATGTCAGCGCCTTTGACCGTGCCAGTGGCGATCGCCTCTGGACTGTCGATCTGGCCGACCTGCCGGTCAACGCCGACAAGCGCAGCGCCCGCCTCTCCGGTGGTCTGGTCTCCCGTTACGGCAAGCTGTTCCTCGGCTCCGAGAACGGGGTGGTCTACGCCCTGAACGAAGAGAACGGTGAAGTGCTCTGGCAGACCAATGTGCCCGGCGAAGTGGTGGCAAGCCCTGCGGTGGAAGATGGCCGTGTGGTGGTGTTGACCACCTCCGGTCGCCTGATCGCCCTCGACACTGATGAAGGCAAGATGCAGTGGTCGCTCTCCGAAGAGCAGCCGCCGCTGACCCTGCGCAGTGCCGGTGCACCGGTGATCACCAACGGCGCCGTGATTTACGGTCGTGCCGATGGCAAGGTGGGCATCGCCCTGCTGAGCAATGGCCAGCCTGTGCGCCAGTCCAAGGTGGCTGATCCGCGCGGTGCTACCGAGCTGGACCGCATGGTTGACGTCGATGCCAGCCCGCTGATCGCCGGTGATGAGCTCTACGCCATCGCCTACAACGGTCAGTTGATGGCGCGTAAACTGATGACCGGCGATGAAGTGTGGAAGCGCAAGTATTCCGGCTATCGCGATCTGGCGATGACCGGAAATGCCATCGTGCTGACCGATAGTCGCAGCCACCTGTTTGCCATCGACCGTCGCAACGGTCTGGAGCTGTGGTCCAACACCCAGCTGGAAAATCGTACCGTCACTGCACCTGTCATCTTCGGTGACTATGTGGTGGTGGGTGATGTGGAAGGATACCTGTATTGGCTTGATCGTACCGACGGTACCATCAAGGCGATGCAGCAGCTCGATAGCAGTGGTCTCTACGCCGCCCCGCTGGTGGATGGCGAGACCCTGTATGTGCAGAGCCGTGACGGCAAGTTGTACGCCCTCAAGCGTCCTTGATCGTCCGATAATGTGAATATCCGGCTCCTGGTCTTCGGACCCGGAGCCTTTGTCGTCTTGAGAATGAGGCTTTTATGACTCCTGTAGTAGCCCTGGTGGGCCGCCCCAACGTGGGGAAATCCACCCTGTTTAACCGCTTGACCCGTACTCGGGATGCCTTGGTTGCCGATTTTCCCGGTCTGACCCGGGACCGTAAATACGGTCAGGCGAAGTTGGGCGAGCTGGAATTTATCGTGGTCGATACCGGCGGTATCGATGGCACCGAAGAGGGGATCGAGCTGAAGATGGCCGAGCAATCCCTGCTGGCCATCGAAGAAGCGGACGTCGTGCTGTTCATGGTGGATGCCCGTGCCGGTCTGACCGCGGCGGATCAAGCTATTGCCGAGCACCTGCGCAAGGCCCACAAGAAGGTATTTCTGGTGGCCAACAAGACCGACGGTATCGACGGTGATTCCGCGGTCTCCGAGTTCTACGGTCTGGCGCTGGGCGAGGTTTACCAGATCGCGGCCGCCCACGGTCGTGGCGTGCTGAGCCTGCTGGAACTGGCCCTGGCTCCCCATCTGGAGACCCTGGTCGACTCCGCTACCGATGAAGATGCGCAGGATGAGGAAGAGGAGGACTTCGACGAAGAAGCCCTGCTGCGCATGGTGGCTGCCGGTGAACTCGATACCAAAGAGGACACCAAGGAGACCCCGTTCGCCGACCTGCCTATCAAGTTCGCCATCGTTGGTCGTCCCAACGTCGGTAAATCGACCCTGACCAACCGCATGCTGGGTGAAGATCGGGTCATCGTCTATGACATGCCCGGCACCACTCGTGACTCCGTTTACATTCCTATGGAGCGTGACGAGCAGAAGTATGTGGTCATCGATACCGCCGGTGTGCGTCGTCGTGGCAAGGTGCACGAGACGGTTGAGAAGTTCTCCGTTATCAAGACCCTGAAAGCCATCGAAGACGCCAACGTCTGCCTGCTGGTGATCGACGCCCAGGAGACCATCACCGATCAGGACTTGAGCATCCTTGGCTATGTGCTCCACGCCGGTCGCTCCGTGGTGCTGGTGGTGAACAAGTGGGATGGTCTGGATCAGAAGGTGAAAGAGGATGTGAAGAACGAGCTGGATCGTCGCTTGGGCTTCATCGACTTCGCCCGCGTTCACTTCATCTCCGCCCTGCACGGCAGCGGTGTCGGCCATCTGTTTGAATCCATTCAGGAGGCTTACCAGTCCGCCACCCGTCGTACCAGCACGGCCATGCTGACCCGCATCATGCAGATGGCGCAGGAAGATCACCAGCCGCCGATGGTCAATGGTCGCCGCGTCAAGCTCAAGTATGCCCACGCCGGTGGCTACAACCCGCCGCGCATCGTGATCCACGGCAACCAGCTGAACGACTTGCCGGACTCCTACAAGCGGTATCTGATCAACTACTTCCGCAAGTCCCTCAAGATCATGGGCTCGCCGATCCGGGTCGAGTTCCAGGAGTCGGTCAACCCGTTTGAAGGCAAGAAGAACACCATGACCCTGAGTCAGGAACGTCAGCGCAAACGCCTGCTGAAAATGAAGAAGAAATAAGTCCTTGCGGCTGCCCTCACCGGCAGCCGCTTTGTTATCCTCGCCACGTTAAGGTGAGGAATAAGGGGAGGGGGATCTGCCATGGAACAAGACCATGGCAGATCCACTTTCGAGGAGTTGATTATGGAAGCCCTGCTTTGTCCATCATGCCAGGCTGAACTGGATACCCGCAGCAAGGAGCAAACCTGTGGCCAGTGCCAGGCCCCTGTTCGCGTCACGGCCATCTGCCCCACCTGCCAACAGGAGCTGGAGCGTCTCAAGGCGTGCGGCGCAGTGGATTACTTCTGCAACCACTGCAACTCGCTGATCTCCAAGCGGACGGTACAGTTCAAGGCGGCGCTGGTGTAAGACGATAATCAGGTGAGAAAGAAGATAAAAAAACCCGGCGAATGCCGGGTTTATGCTGTGTGCTCTGCAATAAGCAGGGTATAGGATCGATTTCTGCGCCACAGGTTGCGCTTGATGTCATTAAGCTTGAGTTTGCGTCTGGGGCTCCAGCTGCACTTCGCTTTTCTGACCAGACTGATTTTTCTACGTTTTTGCATCTTGGTCTCCTCCCAACTCAGGTGGCCATCCCGGCCTTGGGTCATTGATGGAGCCCATCCGAAATTGCTGTTATTTAATCTCGCAACATAATGAAAACAATGCGATTTCGGATAGGCTCCGATGTGAATCGATGGTAACAGAGAAGTTTGTGTGAAAACAGCCGAATAATGGCTGGTTAGCGCATGGTGATCTGATTGACCACTTCGGCGATGGCGGTGGGGCGCTCGGCCAGCTCGGGCTCGCTGTCGTTGTCGAGACTCTCCCGCTGATGTGCCTTCTGCTGCTCGTTGTCGAGCCAGAGCAGACTCTGGTAATACTGGCGCACGTTGTTAACATAGTTGCGCGCCTCGCTGCCACGGGCATAGCCATAACGCACCTTGCGGTGCCAGCGCGCTTGCTGTAGCAGCGGCAGCACCTCTTTCACGTCGCTCCAGGCGTCAGGATTCTTGCCGAGCTCTTTGGTCAGGCGGCGGGCGTCCATCATGTGGCCGTAACCGATGTTGTAGGCGGTGAGGGCAAACCACACCTTCTCGTCATCGGGCACCGAATCCGGCACCTTCTCCATCATCTGTTGCAGATAGAGGGAGCCACCTTTGATGCTCTCTTCCGGATGAAGCCGGTCGTTGACTCCCATCGCCTTGGCAGTGGGCTCGGTCAGCATCATCATGCCGCGCACGCCGGTGTAGGAGCGGGCCTGCGGGTCCCAGTGGGACTCCTGATAGCTGATGGCGGCGAGCAGACGCCAGTCGATATTCTTGGCGTGAGTCTGGAACAGCGGCTGGTACTTGGGCAGCAGGCTCTTGGCGCGCTTGAGGAAGGTGCGGGTATCGACAAAGTCGAAGTTCTGCACGTGGCCGAAGTACTTCTCGTCCAGCTTGGCGATGGCACCATCCATAAAGCGCTGACCGAAGAAGTCGATCACGCTGGCATAGAGGCTGTCATCGGGCAGCTTGCTCATGGCCCAGGCAACGGTCTGCTTCTGGGCCAGGGTCAGCCCCTCGGTGAGCTCCGGGTAGTAGCGCTGGGTACGGGCCAGCACGGTATCCTGCACCACCGTGTAGTCAATCTTGCCATCCACCACCTGCTTGAGCAGCTCCTCCACATCGGCGTTGTCGCTGGTGCTCCAGGCTAGTTTCGGATTTTCTTTGCTCATCTCTTTGAGCAGATCTTCCCCGGTGGAGCCGGCGGCCACCACCAGCTTGCCCTTGATATCGTTTAACGAGGCAGGCTTGGGTTTGCCGTTGCGGTAGACCAGTTTGGGAGAGACCTGGTAGAAGCCTGGGCCGAAGCGAAACAGCTCGCGCCGCTCTGGGGTGACCATGATGGCGGCAGCCGCCAGATCGAGTTTGCCCTTTTTCAGCAGGGTGACCAGTTGGTCAGTGGTGTCGACTGGGATGATGGTGAGTTTCACCCCCAACCAGTCGGCATAATTTTGCGCCAGCTCGTAATCGAACCCCTGGGCGAGGTCGTCACGCTGGTAATAGGAGGTGGGACCATAGATGGTGCCAACCCGGATCTCGCCTCGCTGGCGGATCTGCTCCAGCTGGCTGGAGGGGCTATAGAAGTCGCAGCCAACCAGTGTCAGCGTCAACAACAGCCCGATAAACAGTCGAAAAATGCAGCGCAAGTAGGTGAGTACCTTTGTTGAAAAAATCGGCATTTGTCAAAAAAGAGGCACCTTTATACCAGAGAGTGTGCGCAGAGTCACACTGCACGAAGTGAGAAAAACGTTTGTCCGCTGTGAGCCAGATCCCTATAATACGCGCGTCTCAATTCCCCCCCACTTTAAAACTTGGTGAGAAAGGTCATATGGATATCTTGCGTGGTGCCCCAGCACTGTCTGATTTTCGTGTCCAAAAACTGCTGCAACGCTTCGCACAGATGAGAAACGAGAGTGGAGTAGAGAGCGGAGTAGAGATAGAGGATGTCTATGCCGAGTATGTGCACTTTGCCGAGCTGACAAGCCCCCTGTCTCCCCCCGAGCGAGCGACCTTGGGCCAGCTCTTGCGCTACGGCCCGACCATCCCCGAACACACCCCCAGCGGTCAGCTGTTTCTTGTTACCCCCCGCCCCGGCACTATCTCCCCCTGGTCTTCCAAAGCAACCGACATCGCCCACAACTGCGGCCTGAAACAGGTCAAGCGGCTGGAGCGTGGTATTGCCTATTACCTGACCATCAAGGGGCAGGGTGAGCTGAGTGCCGCCCAGCGCAGCGCCATTGCCGCCGTGCTCCATGATCGGATGATGGAAGTGGTGTTTGCCGAGATGAGCGAAGCTGCCGCCCTGTTTGCTCACCACGAGCCGCGCCCCTTTACCCAGGTGGATGTGCTGGGCGGTGGCCGCGGCGCGCTGGCCGAAGCCAACGTGGCGCTCGGTCTGGCGCTGGCCGACGACGAAATCGACTATCTGGTAGAGAACTTCACCAAGCTGGGTCGTAACCCCAACGATATCGAGCTCTATATGTTTGCCCAGGCAAACTCCGAGCACTGCCGTCACAAGATCTTCAATGCCGACTGGACCATCGATGGTGAGCAGCAGCCCAAGTCGCTGTTCAAGATGATCAAGAACACCTTCGAGCAGACGCCGGATCATGTCCTCTCTGCCTATAAAGACAACGCCGCCGTGATGGAAGGGAGCCAGGGTGGCCGCTTCTTCCCGAGCCCGGCCAACGGCGAATACCAGTATCACCAGGAACAGGTCGACATCCTGATGAAGGTGGAGACCCACAACCACCCGACCGCCATCTCCCCGTTCCCGGGGGCAGCCACCGGCTCCGGCGGCGAAATCCGCGACGAGGGAGCCACCGGTCGCGGTGCCAAGCCCAAGGCGGGTCTGGTTGGTTTCTCCGTCTCCAACCTGCGCATTCCCGGCTTCGAGCAGCCCTGGGAGCAGGATTTCGGCAAGCCGAGCCGCATTGTCAGCGCCTTTGACATCATGCAAGAGGGGCCGCTCGGCGGCGCCGCGTTTAACAACGAGTTCGGCCGTCCGGCCATTCTCGGCTACTTCCGTACCTTCGAAGAGGAGGTGCCGAGCCACAACGGCGTCGAGGTGCGTGGCTACCACAAACCCATCATGTTGGCAGGCGGCATCGGCAACATCCGCACCGAACATGTCCAGAAAGGGGATATCCCGGTCGGTGCGGCGCTGATCGTGCTGGGCGGCCCGGCGATGAACATCGGTCTGGGTGGTGGTGCCGCATCCTCCATGGCCTCCGGCCAGTCAGCCGAAGATCTCGACTTTGCCTCGGTGCAGCGTGATAACCCCGAGATGGAGCGCCGTTGCCAGGAGGTGATCGATCGCTGCTGGCAGCTGGGTGACGACAACCCTATCGTCTTTATCCACGATGTGGGGGCGGGCGGTCTCTCCAACGCCATGCCGGAGCTGGTCAACGACGGTGAGCGCGGTGGTCGTTTCGATCTGCGCGCCATCCAGAGCGATGAGCCGGGCATGAGCCCGCTGGAGATCTGGTGCAACGAATCCCAGGAGCGTTACGTGCTGGCGGTAGCGCAGGACAAGCTGCCGCTGTTCAAGGCCCTGTGCGAGCGTGAGCGCGCCCCCTATGCCGTCATCGGTACCGCGACCGAAGAGAAGCATCTGACCCTCTCTGACAGCCACTTTGACAATCAGCCCATCGATCTGCCGCTGGACGTGCTGCTGGGCAAGGCGCCCAAGATGCACCGTGACGTGGTGACCCTGCCAGCACAGGGCAAAGCGCTCCAGCTCGATGGCATCACTTTGAGTGACGCGGCCGAGCGGGTTCTGCGTCTGCCGACCGTGGCGGAGAAGTCCTTCCTTATCACCATCGGCGATCGCAGCGTGACTGGCTTGGTCAATCGCGACCAGATGGTTGGCCCCTGGCAGATCCCGGTGGCCGATTGCGCCGTCACCGCGGCCACCTACGACAGCTATCACGGCGAAGCCATGTCCATGGGCGAGCGTACCCCGGTGGCGCTGCTCTCCCACGCCGCCTCCGCTCGCATGGCGGTGGCGGAAGCGCTCACCAACCTGGCGCCGGCCCATATCGGGTCGCTGAAGCGGGTCAAGCTCTCCGCCAACTGGATGGCCGCTGCCGGTCATCCGGGTGAAGATGCCGGTCTCTATGAGGCGGTCAAAGCGGTAGGTGAGGAGCTCTGCCCGGCCCTTGGCATCACCATTCCGGTGGGCAAGGACTCCATGTCCATGAAGACCCGCTGGCAGCAGGATGGCAAGGAGCACAGCGTCACCTCGCCGCTCTCCCTGCTCATCTCCGCCTTTGCCCGGGTCGAGGATGTGCGCAACACGGTTACTCCGCAGCTGCGTACCGATCTCGGTGAAACCGACCTTATCCTCATCGACCTTGGCAATGGCAAGCAGCGCCTCGGCGCCTCGGCGCTGGCGCAGGTCTATCGCCAGCTGGGTGACAAGGCGCCGGATCTCGACAATCCGGTCCAGCTCAAAGGCTTCTTCAACGCCATTCAGGCGTTGGTGGCCGATCGCAAGCTGATCGCCTACCACGACCGCTCCGACGGTGGCCTGTTCGTCACCCTGACCGAGATGGCGTTTGCCGGTCACTGTGGCCTCGACATCCAGCTCGATCGCATCGGCGGCGAGCTGCTGCCGGCGCTGTTCAACGAAGAGCTGGGCGCCGTCATTCAGGTGCGTCGTGAAGATAAAGAGGCGGTGATGACCCTGCTGGCCGGTCACGGTCTGGCGGCCTGCTCCCATGTGCTCGGCACCGTGCGCGAAGGGGATCTCATCACCCTGCAGCGGGGCGGTCAGGAGGTCTATCGTGCCAGCCGCACAGCCCTTCGCACCATTTGGGGCGAGACCAGCTGGCAGATGCAGCGCCTGCGCGACAACCCCGAGTGCGCCGACAGTGAGCACGCGGCCCGTCAGGACGCCACCGATCCGGGTCTGCATGCCAAGCTGACTTACAACCCGTCCGAGGATGTGGCTGCACCTTACATTGCCCGCGGGGTCTCCCCCCGTCTGGCGGTGCTGCGCGAGCAGGGGGTCAACTCCCATGTGGAGATGGCGGCGGCGTTCGATCGTGCCGGTTTCGCGGCGGTCGATGTCCATATGAGCGACATTCTCTCCGGTCGCATCAAGCTGGAGGAGTTCCAGACCCTGGTGGCCTGTGGCGGCTTCTCCTACGGTGACGTGCTGGGTGCCGGTGAAGGCTGGGCCAAGTCCATCCTGTTCAATGACAACGCCCGCGAGCAGTTCCAGCGCTTCTTCGAGCGTGGCGATACCCTCTCTCTGGGTGTCTGCAACGGTTGCCAGATGATGTCCAACCTGCGGGATCTCATCCCGGGTGCCGATCTCTGGCCGCGCTTTGTACGCAACCGCTCCGAGCGCTTCGAAGCTCGCTTCAGTCTGGTGCAGGTACAGGAGTCCCCGTCGGCCTTCTTCGCCGGCATGGCAGGCTCGGTGATGCCCATTGCCGTTTCCCACGGGGAAGGGCGTGTCGAGGTGCGCGATGCCGCTCACCTGAGCGCACTGCAGCAGAGCGGTCTGGTAGGGCTGCGCTTTGTCGACAACCGCGGCAGCGTGACCGAGCAGTACCCGGCCAACCCGAATGGCTCGCCGGATGGTATCACCGCCGTGACCACCACCGACGGCCGCGCCACCATCATGATGCCGCACCCGGAGCGGGTGTTCCGCACCGTGGCCAACTCCTGGCACCCCGACAACTGGGGCGAGGACGGCGCCTGGATGCGGATGTTCCGCAACGCCCGGGTTCGTCTGGGTTAATAGAGACAGCGCCAGCGCATAAAAACAGAAACCGGCCACTTGGCCGGTTTTTTATGAATAGTTCAGTTAGATGCTGACTTTACATATCAGAGCACCATGGCGGCAATCCAGCCGAAGATCACCAGCGGGATGTTGTAGTGAATAAAGGTGGGCACCACGCTGTCCCAGATATGGTCGTGCTGACCATCGGCGTTGAGGCCTGAGGTGGGGCCCAGCGTCGAGTCGGAGGCCGGTGAACCCGCATCCCCCAGCGCGCCTGCGGTACCGACCAGTGCGATGATCGCCATTGGTGAGAAGCCAAGCTGCAGACAGAGCGGCACATAGATGGTGGCGATGATGGGCACGGTGGAGAAGGAAGAACCGATCCCCATGGTGATGAGCAGACCCACCAGCAGCATCAGGAAGGCGGCGATGCCTTTGTGCTGACCGATGCCGGAGGCGACCACCTGGACCAGAGAGTCGACCCCGTGGGTTGCCTTCATCACGGCGGCAAAACCGGCGGCGGAGATCATGATGAAGCCGATCAGCGACATCATCCGTACCCCCTGAGTGAAGGCATCCTGGCTTTCGCGAAACTTGATGACGCCGCCGCAGGTGAAGATGACAAAACCGGCCAGCGCACCCAGTACGATGCTGTTGGTCATCAGTTGTAGCCCCAGCGCCACGCCAATGGCCAGCAGGGCCACCCAGATGTGGGTGAGGTTGAGCTCGACCGCTTCGGGCTCGGCATCCAGGATCTTGGCCAGATCGTACTGGCGCGGTTTGCGATAGCTGATGAATACCGCAATCAGCAGGCCCAGTACCATACCGGCGACCGGAATGGCCATCGCCAGCGGGATCTGGCTGGTGGTGATGGGCACGCCGTTATCGATCAGGTTCTTGGCCAGAATGTTGTTCAGGAAGATGCCACCAAAGCCGACCGGCAGCACCATGTAGGTGGCGGTCAGACCAAAGGTGATGACACAGGCCACCTGACGACGGTCGATCTGCATCTGCGCCATCACATGCAGCAGCGGCGGGATCAGGATGGGAATAAAGGCGATGTGAACCGGGATCAGGTTCTGGGAGGAGATCGCCACGGCCAGCACGGAAGAGAGCAGCAGGGTTTTGACCCACATGATGCGGGTCGAGCTGGCATCCTTGCCCAACTGGTTGATCACCTTGCGGGCCAGCAGGTCGGTGATCCCGGAGCGGGAGATGGCAACCGCAAAGGCGCCCAGCATGGCGTAGGAGAGAGCAATCTCGGCGCCACCGCCCAGGCCACCGCTGAAGGTGGTGAGGGTATCGGTCAACGACAGCCCACCGACCAGGCCGCCAGCAATGGCCCCCAGCGCCAGCGAGACCACCACATTGATCCGCAGCAGACTGAGCACCAGCATCAGCCCGACTGCGATAACAACTGGATTCATTTGATTTCCTTATAGTTTGTTATTGCTGTCTGTCATGTGAAGGGGAGTTAGTTTGCGAAAAATGTGACAAATGTCGAGTAAAAAATCAGTCAAACCCCTCATATCGCAGCAGCATGTGGCACAAGGTTGCTCAACATGAGGGGTTATGACCTGTTTGTCTCCGTGCATCCCGTGCGCAGCGGTGGATAGTGACCTTGATAGCGATTTCCGGTGCGCTGTGCAATCAATCACTTCCCAAAAAGCGAAGGCTGCCAGTGGCAGCCTTCATCCGTTTATTCTTGCCCCTCATCGTCGGCAGGAGCATCGGTTGTGTCATCATCCGGATGCGCTGGCGGCCAACCCCCCATGCTCTTCCAGCGGTTAACGATATGACAGAACAGCTCTGTGGTGCGTTCGGTGTCATAGAGGGCAGAGTGCGCCTCTTTATTGTCAAACGGGATGCGGGCGCTCTGGCACGCTTTGGCCAGCACGGTCTGCCCCAGCGCCAATCCGGAGAGAGCTGCGGTGTCGAAGGTGGCAAACGGGTGGAACGGATTGCGCTTGAGGCCAGCGCGCTCGGCGGCAGCCATCACGAAGCCGTGATCAAAGGTGGCGTTGTGGGCCACTATGATGGCGCGGCCGCAATCCTGCTCCTTCATCCCCTTGCGGATCCCCTTGAAGATCTCGGTCAGCGCCTCTTTTTCCGAGACAGCACCACGCAACGGGTTGTAGGGGTCGATGCCGGTGAACTCCAGCGCAGCCTTTTCCAGGTTGGCCCCTTCGAAGGGTTCGACATGAAAGTGGAATACCTGATCGGGAACGAGCCAGCCCTGCTCATCCATTTTCAGGGTGTAAGCTGCGATTTCGAGCAGGGCATCGGTCTTGGCGTTGAACCCGGCTGTTTCAACATCGATGACGACGGGGTAAAAACCACGGAAACGGCCCTTGAGGGTATGAACTGCGTCGGTCATGGGATCTCGGTCGGGATAAAATGAGGCGGCATTATGGCAAAAAAGCACAGGCTTGTCCCCCCATCCCACGCAGTCGGCTGCGGCAAGGTGGCGCCGGATTCAATATCTGTGCAGCCACCAGTGGGCGGCAATCAGCGCCGTGAGCGACCCCAGCAGGGCGCTGGCCAGCACATCCACCGGCCAGTGCATCCCCATTACCATGCGCGACAGACCAATTCCCAGTGCCCACAGTGGCAGCAGCCAGACGCCCGTGGGGGCTCGGGCCAGCCAGATAAGGCCAAAGAACTGGGCCAGGCTGATGGCTGCGATGCTGTGGCCGGAGGGGAAGGCGTAGTTCACCTCGGCCTGCCAGTGGTGCCCGAGCCACTCTGGCAGGGCCAGCAGCTGGCTGGCGGCGTGAACCTGTTCGCTGCGCACATCGACGCTACTGGCGTAGAAGTGCTTGATGGCCGGGATCAGCGCCTGACTCTCAAGCCAGAGCAGATAGGGTCTGGGCTCTTCGGTCAGGTGTTTGATCAGGCTCTTGATCACCCAGTCGCTGGCAAGCAGGGCCGCCAGTGCACACCCCAGCGCAATGAAGGGGGCCCACTCCAGTTTGAGTTTGTAGCGGGTCAGCAGCAGCAAGAGGGCGCCACTGACCCCGATCCCGGGAATATCGACCATGCGGGTGAGGGCGTATGACCACCATAGCAAGCCTGATTGCAGGGAGCCGGTCAGAAAAGGCTGCCAGGGCAGGGTGGCGAGCAGTAACAGGGGCAGGATTAACAGGGCTGTGAAGCCAAGCACCTGACTGCGGGTGAGTGAGGCGGTTGACGCTGGGAGCGGCGGAGCGTGTGGCGGCATGGTGGGTATGGGCGATCGCGAAAAAGAGGGGCATTGTGCCACCGAGATATGCTCGGACAAAGCCGAGCAGTCGGTTTGTTACCTCTGCTTACACATTTGTGGCGACATCCTCTGTTTGAGCGGGCGCATGGAGCGGCTGCCGCGCAATCTGGTCCCGTTTCGCGCCGGATTGCATCACAGGCTGAAATCTCGGGCGGCTTTGCGCTAGAATGGCGCCCCCGTGGCGGTTGTGACCAAAGAGAGCCCGATGAAGATAGTCGTTGATGAGAATATGCCCCATGCCGTGGAGCTGTTTGCCGAATTTGGCGAGGTGATCCCCTTGCCCGGACGGCAGATGCAGGCCTGCGATCTGCTCGATGCCGATGTGCTGCTGGTGCGTTCGGTCACCCGCGTCAACGGCGCTTTGCTGGCGGCCAGCCCCAAACTCGGGTTTGTCGGCACCGCCACCATAGGCACAGACCATGTGGACAAGGCCCTGCTGGCAAGCCGCAATATTCCCTTCTTCAGCGCCCCCGGTTGCAACAAGTATTCGGTGGGGGATTATGTGCTCTCCGCCCTGCTGGTGCTGGCGGAGCGTTACGAACTCGACCTCTCGGCCATGACGTTGGCGGTGATTGGCGCGGGCAATACCGGCGAGTGTGTGGCGGCCAAGGCCCAAGCACTCGGCATGCGAGTGCTGCGCTGCGATCCGCCCAAGGCGCAGGATAATCCTGATGCGGGCTTTGTCGATTACCAGACCGCCCTTGGTGCCGATATCGTCAGTTTCCACGTGCCCATTACCCGTGAAGGGCCGGATGCCACCTACCATCTGCTCGATGCCGAACAGATTGCCGCCCGTCCTGCCGGGCAGATCCTGATCAACGCATCCCGTGGCGAGGTGTGGGATAACCGGGCCCTGCTGGCACGCCAGCTGAGCGATAAGCCGTTGCGACTGGTAATGGATGTGTGGGAGAACGAGCCCGAGCCACTGGCAGCGCTGGTGCCCCATACCGAGATTGCCACCCCCCATATCGCCGGTTACAGCCTGGAGGGGAAGGCCCGTGGTACCTGGATGCTCTATCAGGCGCTCTGCCTGCAGCTGGGACGCCAGCCTCGTCAGGATTTGAGTGGGCTGTTGCCTGCCCCCGATGTGCAGGCGGTGGTGCCGGGCCGCGCACCGGATCAGGCGTTGATCAAGCAGCTGGTGCATCTGGTTTATGATGTGCGCCGCGATGATGCCCGTTTCCGGGCCCGACTCGGCTTGCCCGGCAGCTTTGACGAGCAGCGCAAACACTACCCCGAGCGCCGCGAGCTCTCCTCCCTGCAGGTTGAGGGGGCGTTTGCCGACCAAGCGCTGGGCGAGCTGGGATTTGCGCTGTCACGCCCCTGAATCGGGGACTAGGAGTTGGAAGATAACCGGAAGGGGTGAGCCGTACTGCCTACCTCGCTCCCATTTTTTTACTGAGCTGGCGCAGATGCTACTGCGCCGGCTCAGCCATATCAGGCTGCGTCATCTCGCCGTGCGGGAGCCTGCCGACCATGGCGCCACCCGGCGCCATTGCAGCATTATCAGAGGAGAACAGAATGAGCCAGCAGTTTAACGTAGCAGTATTGGGTGCCAGCGGCGCCGTGGGTCAGGCGATGATCGAGATCCTGGAAGAGCGCGAATTTCCGGTAGCGACCCTCTATCCGCTGGCTTCCAGCCGCAGCGCCGGTGATACCGTGCGCTTTGGCGGCAAGAACCTCGAGATCCTCGATGTGGAGGCGTTTGACTGGAGCCAGGTACAGATCGCACTCTTCTCCGCCGGTGCCGAGGTCTCTGCCAAGTGGGCGCCGATTGCTGCCGAACACGGCTGCATCGTCATCGACAACACCTCCTGCTTCCGTTACGACGAAGATATCCCGCTGGTGATCCCGGAAGTGAACCCGGATGCGCTGGCCGATTTTCGCAATCGCAACATCATCGCCAACCCCAATTGTTCCACCATCCAGATGCTGGTGGCTTTGAAGCCGCTGCACGACGAAGTGGGCATTGCCCGCATCAACGTGGCCACCTATCAATCCGTATCAGGCTCCGGCAAAGAGGGGGTCAGCGAGCTGGCAGGTCAGACCGCTCATCTGCTCAACGGTCGTCCGGTGGAACCGACCCTCTATCCGCAACAGATCGCCTTTAACCTGATCCCGCAGATCGACAGCTTCACTGACAACGGCTACACCCGTGAAGAGATGAAGATGGTATGGGAAACCCAGAAGATCCTCGGCGATGCCAGCATTGCCGTGAACCCCACCTGCGTGCGCGTGCCGGTCTTCTACGGCCATGCCGAGGCGGTACACGTCGAACTGCACCAGCCGCTCGATGCCGAACAGGTCAAGGATCTGCTGCGCAGTGCGCCGGGTGTGACCCTGTTTGATGACGAAGGGGATTATCCGACCCCGGTGCGTGACGCAACCGGCAAGGATGAGGTGCTGGTGGGCCGGGTACGCCAGGATATTTCTCACCCGAGTGGTATCAATATGTGGATCGTGGCCGATAACGTTCGTAAGGGCGCGGCAACCAACAGTGTACAGATTGCCGAGCTGCTGGTTCGCGACTATCTGTAAGGCTGGTCAGATGCCACAGATGCGCAGCAGGGAGTGCTGCGCTTCCGGCCTGTGATCAAACCGGGGTGTGACCCATGCCGCACTCCGTCACTTCAAGATTCTGTTGCGATATCAACTGATTAAGTTTTTTCCTACACTCAGGGTCAAGTTGGGTGCTAAATGTGTCGGACTGCTGGCTTGCCAGGCGAGCCTGATTTATATTGAACCGACTGTTTTGGGGTAACTATCCAGATTTTTCAATGTGATAGGGCCGTCATACGAAGGAACGAATATGGGACATTCCCGCATAACATTGGCAACGCTACTCGCATTGGGTCTGCTGGGCACCGTCCAGGCTGAAGACTCGGCGCGGGAGCCTTTTTTTGTCGAGCTAAAAGGCCCTGACGAACCCGCACCTCCCGCCGTCAATTCCCAGCCGCTGGCGCAGCCGGTCGCCAGACCCGTCGCGCAACCGGTGCGTACAACCGCCCAGCCGGTGGTGCGTCAGGTCACTGCCAATGCCGGTAGCTATGGCCCTGTTCGTCCGACCGATACCCTCTGGAGCCTGGCGAGCAAATATCGCCCCTCCAATCGGGTCAGCGTCTACCAGACCATGGTGGCGATTTACGAGAAAAACCCCCGCAGTTTTGCCGATGGCAATATCAACCACATTCTGGTGGGATCCCGCATTCTGCTGCCGACCGTGGCCGAGGCGAGCGTCATCACTGATGCTCAGGCCCGTGCCAAGTTCCGCAGCGACAACGCCAGCTGGAAGGGGTTAAGCCCCAAATATCTGGCTGACAAGCAGGCCCATACCGCCAAGCCGGCTGCCGCCAAACCCGCGAAGGTTGAAGCCGCCAAGATCGAGCCGGTGAAGGCTGCGCCTGCGCCGCTGCCAGTGGCGAAAGCCGCCCCCATTCCCGCCCCGGTGGTGGCACCGCAACCGGCTGCTGAAACCAAAGAAGTGGCCAAGCTGAGCGAGCCTGCGCCGAAAGAGGCGGTAGCACCTGCTCCTAGCGCAGCAGAAGGCACCACCCCGGCGCCTCTGCCTTCCGATCTGGATAAACCGGTGGGTAAACCGGCTACCGAGATGGCGCTGGCACTGGAAGATGCCAATGCCCAGCTCGGCCAGGTGACCGAGATGAACCATAGGCTCAAGCTGCGTCTGCAATCCCTGACCGAAGAGGTGGAGACCCTCAAGGCCCAGCTGCAGGATCAGACCGCGCTGCAAAAAGAGATTGCCGAGCTCAAGGCGCAACCGGTCCCGCCGGTGGCAGCCGAGCCTGAGCCTGAGAAAAACTGGTTGATGGATCTGCTCTCCTCACCGCTCAACCTCGCCATGATCATCCTGCTGCCGGTGCTGCTGGTATTGGCACTGGTGACCCTGTGGCTGCGTGCCCGTGCCCGCCGCGAACTGGAAGAGCAGGAGAAGAGCCTCTCCGAATCCACCGCCATGATGATGGATCAGGAGCAGAGCGAGTTTGATGATCTGCTGAGCGTCGATGTGACCGACAACGAGCCGGTGCGCCCGGTGCCGGATCTCAACACCCCCGATGGCTTTATGCCGATGGAGCTTGACGAGCCGGCCGCCAAGCCGGATGTCGATCTGGTGTTCAGCGACGAGGGCGAGATGGAGCTGCAGGGCTTCGAGCCCGAGCGGATGGCGGCCCAGCCAGCCAGTCGTGACCCGGATCTGGTGCCGGATCTCGATCTCTCGCTGGATGAGCCCATTGCGCTGGCCAACGAGCCCGCCATGGATCTGGCCAGCGAGTTCAACCCCAAGCCCAAGGCCGCTGACGAGATCATGAGCGAAGAGGAGCTGCAGGCAGCTCTGTTTGCCGAGCTGGATGCGGATCTCTCCGCCGACCTCGAGCCCGATTTGAGCTCCATCGACGAAGTCGGCGCCGCTGACGACGATCTGGCGAGCTTCGATCTCGGCGATTTCGACAGTGCCCTCGACGAGCCTGCTGCTGGCAAAGATGATAACGCCATTGATCTCAGTGCCGCAGAGGACACTGACGAGAGTGCGGATGCCATGCTGGCCGAGCTGGGTCTTGAGCCTGTCAAGGCGAAGGAAGCTGAGCTGGATCTGGAGTGGGATCCCAACGAGCTGGCGCTCTCCGATTTTGAAGATGCGTTCGCCGAGGTGGAATCTCATCCGGCAGATCTCCAGCCCCGTGAGCAGGCACAGGAGAGCGGCTACGTCGAGATCGACAAGCTGCTGGCTGAAGCGGATGCCACCGCGCCGGAGCAGGAGCCGTATCAGGGCTTCTCGCTGGATGTGGGGCTCGATGGCTTCCCCGAGGTGCTGCCGGAATCCACAGGGTTTGACGTGGATGCCGACGACGGCGGTGTGGGTGCCAAGCTGGATCTGGCCCGTGCCTACCTCGAGATTGACGACAAGGATAGCGCCCGCGAGCTGCTGCAAGAGGCGGCGGAGCAGGGCAGCGATCACCAGCGTGCCGAAGCCGAGAAGTTACTCAAGCGGTTGGGGTAAAGGATTTCCTATCACGGGATCAGCAAAACGGGGGCAGCCAGCAGGCTGCCCTCTTCTTTTGGCGATTTGCGATGGGAGGATCATGGCCGCGCAGGCTGACCATCCAGGCCAATTGCGCGTGTGGTGGGACTTTTCAGGCTGAGCGCGTATAATCCGCCCCGTTTCTTTCACTGCGTTTTCACAACAAGACAAGTTTATCCATGCGAATTGCCCTAGGTATTGAATATGACGGCAGCCGGTATTTCGGCTGGCAACGTCAGCGTGAAGTGATCAGCGTGCAGGCTGAACTGGAGACGGCGCTGAGCCGGATTGCCAACCACCCTGTCTCCATCCAGTGTGCCGGACGCACCGATGCCGGTGTCCATGCGACCGGTCAGGTGATCCACTTCGATACCGAGGCGAACCGTGTCGAAGGGGCCTGGACCCTGGGGCTCAATTCCAACCTGCCGCCGGATATCGCCGTGCGCTGGGTCAAGCAGGTGGACGAGAGCTTCCACGCCCGCTTCAGCGCCACCGCCCGTCGCTACCGCTATGTCATCTACAACCACAACTACCGGCCGGCGATCCTCGGCAGTGGCGTCAGCCACTACCACGAGACCATCGATGCCGAGTTGATGCACCAGGCGGGCCAGAGCCTGCTGGGGGAGCACGACTTCAGCACCTTCCGTGCCGTCGCCTGCCAATCCAACACCCCGTGGCGCAATGTGACCCATCTGTGTGTCAGCCGCTCCGGCCCCTACATCGTGCTCGACATCAAGGCCAACGCCTTCCTGCACCATATGGTGCGCAACATCACCGGCTCCCTGCTGCTGGTGGGGCAGGGGCTCAAACCGGTGGAGTGGATTGCCGAGGTGCTGGCTGCCAAGGATCGCAATCTGGCCGGACCGACCGCCAAGGCCGGTGGCCTCTATCTGGTCGACGTGGATTACCCGGCCGAGTTTGCTCTGCCGCAGTTGCCGCTCGGCCCGCTGTGGCTGCCGGACTCGGCACCGGGTACGACCAGTTTTTAGTAACTGCGCCCGAAAAATTGTGGTTTAATGACCCGTCATTTGTTGCCATCGAGCTATTAAGTCATTGAACAATCTAGGCTCGATGCGTTTTGTCAGGCACAAAAGCATTAAGGAATTCCATGAGCTGGCTTGAGAAGATTCTTCCCAAGAGCAAGATCACTGCGCCCCGTCGTCACAACATTCCGGAAGGGGTGTGGACCAAGTGCAGTGCTTGTGAACAGGTGCTCTACCGGGCAGAGTTGGAGCGCAACCTCGAAGTGTGCCCCAAGTGTGATCATCATATGCGCATCAGCGCCCGCGCCCGTCTCGAGAGCTTCCTCGATGAGCAGGGTCGTACCGAGATCGGTGCCGAGCTGGAGCCGCAGGATGTACTGAAATTCAAGGATTCCAAGCGCTACAAGGATCGTTTGTCTGCCGCGCAGAAAGAGACGGCGGAGAAAGATGCGCTGGTGGTGATGAAAGGGACCCTCAAAGGGGTACCGGTTGTCGCCTGTTCATTCGAATTCTCCTTCATGGGTGGCTCCATGGCCTCCGTGGTCGGTGCCCGCTTTGTGCGCGCCGTCGAGGAGTGCATCAAGGAAGGCCGCGGTCTGGTCTGCTTCTCCGCCTCTGGTGGTGCTCGCATGCAGGAAGCGCTGTTCTCCCTGATGCAGATGGCCAAGACCAGTGCGGCGCTGGACCGTCTGTCCAAAGCCGGCCTGCCCTATATCTCCGTGCTGACCGACCCCACCATGGGGGGCGTCTCTGCCAGTCTGGCGATGCTGGGTGACATCAACGTGGGCGAGCCCAAGGCGCTGATCGGCTTTGCCGGCCCGCGCGTTATCGAGCAGACCGTGCGCGAGAAACTGCCGGAAGGCTTCCAGCGCTCCGAGTTCCTGCTGGAAAAGGGTGCCATCGATATCATCATCGATCGCCGCGAAATGCGTAACCGTCTGGCCAGCCTGCTCGCCAAAATGCTGAATACTCACGTCATCGAAGAGTGAAGATGAGTTCAAACATGCAACAATCCCAAAGCCGGTCGCTTGTCGACTGGCTTTCTTATTTGGAGCAGATCCATCCGGTCAATATCGACATGGGGCTGGATCGGGTCGGTGCCGTTGCCCGGCGCATGGGTCTCACCCAGTTGCCGTTCAAGGTGATCACGGTGGCGGGCACCAACGGCAAGGGCTCCAGCTGTGCCATGGCGGCCAGCATTCTGATGGCCGCAGGCTACAAGGTCGGCGTCTACTCCTCGCCCCATCTGCTGCGCTTTACCGAGCGGGTGCGGGTCAACGGGCAAGAGCTGGCCGACAACGATCACTGCGACGCCTTTGCCGAGGTGGAAGCTGCTCGCGGCGAGATTGCCCTTACCTTCTTCGAGTTCGCCACCCTGGCCGGTTTGTGGCTCTTCTGCCGCGCCGCCCCCGATGTGCTGCTGCTGGAAGTGGGGCTGGGTGGTCGGCTCGACGCCACCAACGTGGTGGAGTCCGATGTCGCCATGATCACCTCCATTGCCCTCGATCACTGCGACTGGCTGGGTGATACCCGCGAAGCTGTGGCGGTGGAGAAGGCCGGGGTCTATCGCGCCGGTAAACCCGCCATCAGCGGTGAGCCTAATCCGCCTGCGACTATCGCGAGCGAAGCGGCGCGTCTTGGCGCCAACCTGCGTCAGGTCGGTATCGATTTTCGTGGCGATGAGCACGAGAGCGGTTGGGATTATCACGGCCTCAACCAGTGGCGGGATCTGCCAAAACCGGCGCTGCCGCTGATGAACGCGGTGACCGTGCTGGCGGCGCTGGAATCCCTCGGCTTGCCGCTGCCGGAGTCCGCCATTCGTGACGGGCTGGCCAATGCCCGCCTAGCTGGCCGGATGCAGCAGCTGCAAAGTGCGCCGCTGGTGATCGTCGATGTGGCCCATAACCCCCATTCGGCAGCCTATCTGGCCGCGCAATTGCGCAAGATGCCCTGCTCGGGTGTGCGCCGCGCCGTGGTCGGCATGCTCAAAGACAAGGACATGGCGGGATCCCTTGCCGAACTTGATGGTCTGATCGGCGAGTGGTATCTGGCCAGTCTCACCGGCCCGCGCGCCGCCACTGCTGCGCAACTGGCTGCGGCGCTGGGGGAGGGAAAGGGCCCTGCCAGGGAGTTTGATGATGTCAGCGCCGCTTATCAGGCAGCGTTGGCCGCATCGAGTCCGGACGATATGGTCATTGTGTTTGGTTCGTTTTACACTGTCGCCGACATTCTGGCGGGTGTCGCCGTCTAGGCCACACCCCGGCTCCCCGGCCCTCGGGTGGGGAGCCAAATCGCATATTGAGTTACGTAAAGGTAGGATTCAACTTGGCCTCGAAGTTTCAAAACCGTCTGGTGGGCACCGTCATCCTGGTGGCCCTGGTTGTTATTTTCCTGCCGGACTTGATGGATGGTCACAAGCTGGCACAAAAGGAGGAGGCCTTTGCCAAGATCCCGCTGCGCCCTGAGCTGGAGCCTGCCAAGCCTGCGCTGCAGGTCTCGGCAGCCAGCAGCCTGCCAGCCGATCATCTGGCCAGCCAGCAACAGGCCTCTGCGGCACAGCAGTGGCAAGTGGAAGAGGTGGCTGACCCCATGACCCTCGCCAGTCAGGGCAACGGTGCGCAGCCGGCGACAACCCCTGCCGCACCGGCACCGGTTCAGCCGCAACAGAATGCTCAACCCAAGCCACAGCCCAAGCCGGAAGTGGTGGCCAAAAAACCGGTCGAACCGCCCAAGCCAGCACCCAAGCCGACGCCAGCCAAACCGGTTGAAGTGGCCAAGGCGCCCGCGCCGGCCAAGCCGCAGGCGGGTCAGATCAAGTCCCTCGACGATCTGATTGAAAGCAAGATGACCCAGCCGACCACTCTCGCGCTCGCGCCTGCTGCGGCACCGGCGCAGGGTAGCTGGATCCTCCAGCTTGGCGCCTTCAAGAACGTCGACAGCGTCAACGCGCTGGTGAGCAAGCTGCGGGCGGCGGGCTACTCTGCCCACACCTCGCCGCGCACACCGGTGCAGGGTCAGCTCAACCGGGTCTTTATCGGACCGGATGTCTCCAAGGCCAAACTGCAGGGCATGCAGGGGCGGATCTCCCAGATGACCGGCCTCAGTGGCTCGGTGGTCTCTTACAATCCGTGACGGCTTGCAGTTGGCAATGGCCCTTTGAAACAAACACCGCGCTCCGTGCGCGGTGTTTTTTTATCTGGCTGCCGTGATTTTTAAGGTCGACGTCGTACAGGCCACCCCCCGGTTGGGATTTTCGGGCAGTTGGGGTAGTCTGAGCCCTTCTGCTACTCACAGGAGTTCAAGATGATCCTCTCGACGACCCCCACGCTGGAAGGCAAAACCATTCGTGAATACCGCGGCATCGTGGTTGGCGAAGCCATTCTCGGCGCCAATATTTTCAAGGATCTCTTTGCCGGGATCCGCGACATCATCGGCGGCCGCTCCGGCGCCTATGAAAAAGAGCTGGCCCGTGCCCGCGAGATCGCCTTCGATGAGCTAAAAGAGCGCGCCGCGGCCCTTGGTGCCAACGCAGTGGTCGGCATCGATATCGACTACGAGGTGGTGGGGCAAAATGGCAGCATGCTGATGGTCAGCATCAGTGGCACCGCCGTGGTGGTCTGATCGGGCACCAGCTTCTGCATGGGCAATGAGCCGATAACCGGGTTATCGGCTTTTTTATTGCCTGTCTGATGCGTGGCGGCTGGCAGGGTTATCACTCAACACATTGATTTTAAATATTTATATTTATTAATAATTCCACTGGCCGGTTTTATTTTTTTTCACTGGGTAGCCCGAGAGGGTCAAGCTAGAGTGCCGCCATCAGGAACGACACCGCTCACGGACGAGGTTCTCTTCTTTTGAAGGCGTATCACTATGAATCAAAAACCTGCTCTGCTGACCCTTGTCATGTTGGCCATGACCGCCCATGCCAGCAGTGCCCTCGCGGCGCTGCCCAACTTCAGCGCCACTTGTCCCACCGATATCCGGGTCAAGTCGCAAGGGGGCAACGTCTTTATCAATGGCAAGAAAGCTACCCTGAAAACGCTGGCGCCCGCCGCCTATTCGGCCACGAGCGGCAAGGTGGTCATCGGGATCACCTTCGATCTGCCCGCCAGCGAACCCACCCTGGATTACGTCATCAAGCATGATCGCCGGGCTCACGGCTTTTGCACCGTGCACGCTTGGTCGGCGGGCAAGGCCGCCGCACTGCCGATGGCCAAAGGGGATTCCCCCTATCAGGGCAAGTGGATCGCCAAGAACCGCGAGACAGGCGCCACGGTGGCCAATATTCAGGTGGATGGCAAGGAGCAGGTGTGGGTCAACGGAGTCAAGGTGAAGGCGAAACGGGCCGATGGCGCGCTGCAGTTTCGTCAGGGCACCATCCTCTACACCTTGCAGGGGGATCCGCGTATTCGTGATGAGAGCGACTGGAATGACAGCGATGTTCAGAATACCGGCCCCATCACACTGGAGTAACAGACGCGCCGTGCCACGGCTTGGTCATTGATGCAAAAAACAGAGAGCGGCATGGCCGCTCTCTGTTTTGTTGTCTCTATTGGGTGATAGCCGTGCGGGGTTAGATGCCGTGGATGGCGTTGGCTTCCCCATACCAGTCCAGCTTGTCGGCCAGGGTGACCACGGTGCCGATAATGATGAGACTCGGGCTCTTCACCTGACGGGCCAGTTCGGCCAACTGCTGCAGCTCTCCGCGCACCACCCGCTGACTGAGCTGGGTGCCTTGCTCCACCAGCGCCACAGGGGTGTGACCGGGCATGCCGTGGGTTTGCAGCGCATCCTGAATGCGGGCGGCGTGGGCCAGCCCCATGTAGAACACCAGAGTCTGGCGTGGGGCCGCCAGCGTCGACCACTCCTGGGCGATATTGCCCTCCTTGTCGTGGCCGGTGATGAACTGCACCCGCTGGGCGTGATCGCGGTGGGTGAGGGGAATGCCGCTGTAGGCGGCGCAACCCGATGCAGCCGTGATGCCCGGTACCACCGAGAAGGGGATGCCCGCCTCGGCCAGGGTTTCCAGCTCCTCGCCACCCCGGCCAAAGATAAAGGGATCGCCCCCCTTGAGCCGCACCACCTGTTTGCCCAGCTGCGCTTGTTCCAGCAACAGCTGGTTGATCGCCTGCTGGGGCACACAGTGGCGGCCCGCCTCCTTGCCAACAAAGATCCGCTCGGCATCCCGGCGAACAAGCGCCAATACTTCCTGCGACACCAGTCGGTCATAGACCACCACATCCGCCTGCTGCAACTGCTGCAGACCGCTTAGGGTAAGCAGTCCCGCATCGCCGGGCCCTGCTCCCACCAGGGTGACGCTTCCCTTGCTCTGCGGTTGCTCCTCGAGCAGCTCGGAGACGCTCTGCTCGGCAGCTTGCTGCTGGCCGCGGGCCAGTTGGCGGGCGAGGCGCTCGTGGCTAAAGAGCCGCTCCCAGAAGCGGCGGCGGGCCAGCTTGTCCGGAATGAGTTTGACCCGCTCGCGCAGCTTGCCCGCCAGCGCCGCGAGCTGGCCGAGGTGTTGCGGTAGCATGGCTTCGAATTTTTCCCGCAGCTGGCGGCTTAGAACCGGCGCCGCGCCTGCGCTGGAGATGGCCACCATCAGCGGCGAGCGGTCAATGATCGCGGGCATGATGGCGCTGCAGTGGGCCGGAGAGTCCACCACATTGCAGAAGATCTGGCGCAGGTTCGCCTCATGAAAGACCTGCTGGTTGACCTCTTGCTGGTTGGTGGCGGCGATCACCAGCCACTTACCATCGAGCAGTTCGGGATGAAAGCCGGCGGCGCAGACGGTCAGGCGACCCTGCTCGGCCCAGCTCATCAGCTGGGGTTCCAGGTGCGGGGCATTGATGGTGATCTTCGCCTTGGCATCGAGCAGCAGGCGCGCCTTGCGCACCGCCACCTCACCGCCGCCGACGATCAGGACCGGCTTGTTTTGCAACTGACAGAAGAGAGGGAGAAAGTCCATAACAGGCTCCGGATGCTGGCCCGCTCGCAATGCCGCGCCGGGCGAGATAGCAGGGCGCGCCGTGACGCACCCCGGATGGTCGGGGGAAAGATCCCCCGACGGGAATAAAAAAAGGGGAAGGGTGATCTACGCCCGGGCCAACGACAGATCCCCACCGGTGTCGGCCACTTGATCACGCTTCCCCAAACGAGGTTTTTCCTATTGCACCGCTTTGACGTGCATGTTGGCGACGTACTGATCTTCGGCCCAGAAGATGCGGTCAGCGACCATGGCTTCCGGGTTGAGGGTGACGCCGCGCAGCACCCGCTCCTTGAACTTGTGATAACCGGCCCGGTCGATAAGGTGACCCATGTGCAGATAGATGGGTTTGCCATCAAGCATCTCGGCCTCGAACTCGAACAGGTTCTTGATCACCGCGTGCAGCACCTCTTCGGTGACCCAGTTGAGGAAAAGCTTGCCGGTACGGGGAGTCTTCTTGCTGGTGCGCCCCCCCAGCTTGACCATGTAGAGCTGCTTGGGATCCCGCTGCCAGGCCAGGGTCGGGCAGGCCAGCACGCACTCGCCACAGCCGATGCACTTGCTCTCCTCCTTGACCGCCTTGCCATGTTTGATGGCGAGGCAATCCACCGCGTGGTGGCTGCACGCCTTGACGCAGGCGCCGCAGCCGATGCAGCGCTCGGCATTGAAGTGGATCTTGGCGATGCCGAGGATGCCGAAGTCGGCCATGTTGGCCTTGGCGCAGTCGTTGGGGCAGCCGGCTATCACCATCTTGAGGTGATAGGGGTTGGGGTAGAGGTGTTTCTCCATCCGCTGGGCCAGCCCGGTGCAGTCGATATTGCCCTTCTGGCAGATGGTGTTGCCCTGACAGGCGACGATGTTGCGCCCGCCGATGCTCTGGTAACCGGCTTGGGTGTCTTCTACCTCGATGCCGCAGGTCTCCACCTCGATCTCCTTGATAAAGGGCTCGAGGGCGGCGTTGACCTTGTCCATGTCCTGATACTTGATGCCGGGCATCGCCAGCTTCTGGCGGGTGGTGAGGTGGATCAGGCCGTTGCCGTACTGTTCGGCGATCTGCTGGGCCACCGCCAGCAGGTGGGCGGGCATGATCCCGCCGGGAATGCGTACGCTGATCATCGCTTCGCCGCGCACCTTGGAGAGGCGGTATTCGTTCTTGGCGCGGGCCTTGATGATGTCGATATCGAGACTCATGGTGTTCTCCCTCAGTCGATCAGATGCTGGGCCTGGTCAAAACGAAAGACCGGTCCATCCACGCAGATATAGGTGTCGCCCATCCGGCAGTGGCCACACTTGCCCACGGCGCAGGCCATGCGGCGTTCGTAGTCGACCCAGATGCGATCCTTGGGGATGCCCCGTTCGAGGAAGGCGAGCACCACGAAGCGGATCATGATGGGGGGGCCGACCACGATCACCTGGATATCCTCCTTGTCAGCGAGATCCAGCTGATCGATGTAGTCGGTGACCCGGCCGATGCGAAACTGCTCGCTCTCCTTGCCCTCGTCCAGGGTGACGATAAGGTTCTGCTGCTCGGCCCACAGCGGCATCTCGTGGCGATAGAGCACCGCCTGCTCGTTCTTGAAGCCGAGGATCATGTCGAGGGATTTCACCTCTTCCGGATGTTTGCTGAAGCGGCGCAGCAGCCCCTTGACCGGCGCGACGCCGGTGCCGCCCGCCACCACGATGAGGTGCTGGTTGCGGTAGGTTTCCAGCGGGTAGCCGTTGCCGTGGACGCCGCGCATCCACACCTTGTCGCCCACATCGAGGGCAAACAGCGCATCGGTCACCTTGCCGACCTTGCGGATCAACAGATCCACATAGCCATCGCCATAGTCGGAGACCGAGATGGGCGCTTCGCCCACGGTGGGCAGGGAGATCTCCACAAACTGGCCGTAGTGGACATCAAAGTCGCGGGAGACCCGAAAGTTCCACTCCAGCCCGGTGTGGCGCTCGATGGCCAGAATGGTGTAGGCCTTGGGCAGCAGGCGGTTTTCGACTGCTTCCTGCTGTTGTTCTGCTGTTGCGGTTTGCTGGCACTGGCACATATCAGTTCGCCCCCTGCGCGTTGTCGGCTGCGATGGTCTGTTCGACCACATCGGTCATCTTGTTGATGATGTTGCTAAAGGAGATGTAGTGAGGGCAGCGATCGTCGCAGCGGCCGCAGCCGACGCACATGTGCTCCTCTCCCTGACGGGCCTTGTAGTCGTTGACCTTGTGCAGGGCGCGATAACGCAGGCGCTCGCCATGCTTGGCGCGAAAACCGTGGCCACCGGCCATGTCGCTGAAGCCATCCACCATGCAGCTGGCCCACTGGCGACGGCGTTCGCCCTGCTTGGGGTTCTCCGCATAGGTGAGGTCGTGCACGCTGTAGCAGCTGCAGGTCGGGCAGGAGGTGGTACAGCGGCCGCAGCCGATGCAGCGGCTGTCGTACTCGGCCCAGACCGGATGGGCGGTGAGGATCTGGCGGATCCGCTGGGGGTCGTCACAGATGCTGTCCGGGGTGCGTACCTTGACCGGGTTGCTCTGGACAAATTCCGGGGTGAAGTCATCGGATTCACCCAGTTCGGCAAAGTAGCCGAGCAGCTCGGGATCCTTCACCTCGATACGGGCACCCTCATCGCTCAGACGAATGGCGGCGGCGTAGTCCCGGGTCTCGTTGCTGCCCATGGAGACGCAGAAGCAGTTCTCGAAGCTCTCGCGGCACTCCAGCAGTACCAGCTTGAGCTTGCTGCGCAGCCGGGCGTAGTAGACGTCGCTGTTCTGGCCGTTTTTCAGGTAGACCTGATCCAGCCTGCGCAGGGCGTGGATATCGCAGCTGCGCAAGAACAACAGGGTGGGCTTGGCCTCCACCTTGGATTCGCGCAGCTCCAGATTGTCGAAGTGGAACAGGGTCTGGGTGATGGGGAGCACCACCTCTTTCGGGGAGAAGTGGGACTTCTCCTGCCACACCAGATCGGCCGGATGACGGATGCTGTGATAGGTGACGTTGTCGGTGTCGGAGAAGCGGCCGCCCCGATATTCGGCCGCGGGTGCCATGATGCGGTAATCGGGCAGCAGCCGCTCGAACAGCTGCGCCAGCGCGGGATGGGTGAGAAGAAACGACATAAATAAACACCTTGTATGAGGGTGAGATGCCCTGGCATAGGGATGAGGAGCGGGCCGGTCAGGATGTCTGGCATCGGTTCTGGCCGCGCTTGCCTCGCCACGGTCTGTTTTTATGACTCATGTTGCTCAACTGACCCGATTGTTATTGTGTTTGCGGCGCGTGCGTCGCGGCAGGTCGGGTCATGCCTGTAAAACCCTTGTCAATTGAGCAGGGCGGCTTGATAGCCTTCGCACTTGCCCATCACGTATCCCATCTCCAGCTTGTTGATATCGCGGGTAAAACGGGAAACGGGGAAGTAGTCTGCCGGGGCGATCACCTCGACTTGGCAGTCCTCCGGCGGATTGGCGATAAAATCGAGCGCCTCGTTGTAGCTGCGATCCCTCTGCTCCAGCGCCTGTGCCAGCGCGGGGCGGGTCTTGAGCAGGGTACGGATCATCCAGGGGAAAGGCATCGGCTTGAGCCGATAGCCAAGGGGCTCGGAGAGGATCACCGTCAGGTGACGGGCACCGCGGCGGTAGGCCTCGATCACCGGGATGGAGTCGGCCACCCCGCCATCTGTCATCGGTACCCCGTGTACCTCCGGGTATTCGTGGGAGGCGAGGGGAATGGCGCAGCTGGCGGGCAGCACCTCGTTCATGTTCTCCGGCTTGACCCGGATGTACTCCGCCTTGCCGGTCAGGGTATTGGTCACCACCGCATAGAAGGGGATGCCGGTCTCCCGGTAGGCGTGAATGTCGAGGGGATACTTGCGACAGCTGGTGTTCCACAGCCAGTGGATATCCACCAGATTGCCCCCCTTGGCAAAGCGCAGGGGATCCATAAACTGCTGGCTGCACGCCAGTTTGGTCAGGATCTCGTGGCTGCGGCCATGCTGGCTGGCGAGATAAGCCAGCAAGTTGGTGGCCCCCGCCGAGACGCCGATGGCGAAGTCAAAGGGGCGATAGTCATGCTCGATAAACGCATCCAGCACGCCGCTGGCAAATATGCCGCGCATGGCACCGCCTTCTACAACCAATGCGCTGGGGGATGCGTTTTTGTTCATGACAGGCACCTCATTGATAAGTCAGAGAGAAAAAGTGGGAAAGAGAACGTCCGGGCTGTCAGGCCGACCGTTCTGACAACCAACCGGGGTTGGCCATCGCAATGAGGTCATTCTAGGAAGGGGATGGTGTTTAGAATATCTGTTAATAATGAATCAAGTGTTTTGTATTTCTAAACGACCGTAATAAACCCGTTGTGATCAAAGGGGTTGTGTAGGAGTCTCAACGACTCTGTGATGGCTGGATATTGGCAAGGATGAGTGTGTCATGACGTTATTGGTTCCCCCACTGCTCCGACGTGGCGATACCATCGCTTTTTTCTCCCCCTCCAGCGCGGCGACCGCCTGGGCACCCAACCGTTTTGCCCGCGCAAAAGCCTTTCTTGAGGGGCAGGGCTTTAGGCTCAAGGCGGGCAGCCTCACCGGCCAGCAGGATCACTGGCGATCAGGCTCCATTGCCGCGCGGGCCGAGGAGCTCAACGCCCTTATTCGCGACCCAGAAGTGCGCTGCATCATGTCGGTGATTGGCGGCAGCAACTCCAACTCCCTGCTGCCCTACCTCGATTTTGAGGCGCTGAGGCGCAATCCCAAGATTATCGTTGGCTACTCAGACGTGACGGCGCTGCTGCTCGGCATCCATGCCCAAACTGGCCTGGTTACCTTTTATGGCCCGGCGCTGGTGGCCTCCTTTGGCGAGTTGCCGCCGCTGGTGGATGAGACGCTGGCCAGTTTTTTACAGATTGCATTGGCCGATGAAGCTGGCGTCCCCTGCACGCTGCCTACCCCGGCAAAGTGGAGCGATGAACGGCTCGATTGGGAGAACCAGACCAGGGCCAAGTGCTACCAGCCCAATCGGCTGATCTCGGTCGGCTCAGGCCGGGTTGAGGGACGGCTGATGGGCGGCAACCTCAACACCATGGCGGGGATCTGGGGCTCCCCCTATATGCCGCCCATCGAGCACGGCGACATTCTGCTGCTGGAGGACAGCCTGAAATCTGCCGAGACGCTGGAGCGATCTTTTGCCCATCTCAAGCTGTGCGGGGTGTTTGATCGGATCGGCGCCCTTATCCTCGGCAAGCACGAGCTGTTCAACGATCAGGGGAGCGGCAAGCGCCCCCTCGATATCCTGCTGGAGGTGGTGGGGGAGCCAAACTTCCCCATTCTGGCGGAGTTTGACTGCGCCCATACCCACCCCATGCTGACGCTGCCGCTGGGTATCGAGGTAGCGCTCGATCTCGACCAACAGCAGCTCACGCTACTGGAACCATGGTGGCGAGCAGAATGAGGGCTAAATGAATGTCCAACAACAAGGCCGCGGATGCGGCCTTGTCTGTTTTTGTGGGGATGGATCAGGGCAGGGCATCGGGCCGGAAGCTGGCGCGGATCTGCGGCACCAGGCTTGATGGGTCGAATCCTTTCTCCTCGCCTAGCACCGGATGGAGCAGGGGTTTCTCTTCGATGGGGGTGATATCCCCCGCCAGCAGCTGGCGGGTGGCCTGACCCATCTGGTAGAGCTGGCGTACCGGCGCAAACTGGGTCGCCAGATTGAGGGGGTCATCGGCGCGGGTGAAGGCCATCATGGGGATCTGGTAGGTGGCATCGCGTGCCGGCTTGTCACCGTGAATGCCCTTGCCGGCAGACATCAAAAACGGCTGGTGATCGCCAAAGGCCACCACCAGATAGCGCTTGCCCGACTGGTCGAGGGTCTTGAGCAGCCGCTCCAGCGAGGCCATGGCATCCACCACCCCTGTGTAATAGGTGTTGAGCAGCTGGGTGTCACTCTCGCTCTGGTTCGGGCAGGCGCCGCTGCGCTCCTGCCCCTGATAGCGGGGGCCATCAAAGGGGCCGTGCCCCTGCATGGTGACCGCATAGGCAAACAGCGGTTTGTCATCCTGCTCGCTGCGCTTGAGCAGGTGGTCGATGAGGGCATCATCGGAGATATAGAGCCCCTTGTGCTCAAGGGTGGTGAAGCGGGTGTCGAACCAGCGCTCCTCATAGCCGAGCGCCGGGATCGCCTTGGCGCGGCCCCAGAATTTTTCCACATAGGGGTGGGCGAACAGGGTCTGGTAGCCGCTCTGTCTGGCGCTCTGGGCCAGCCCCGGCACCTGCTGCGAGAGGTAGTAGTAGGGCACCACACCCTGCTTGAGCAAGCCCACCGGCAGGCCGGTGTTCATCTCGAACTCCGCCAGTACCGTCATGCCGCCGGTGGTGGGGGAGTGGATGGTTTTTTGCCACTGCTGCACGCTGGCGGGTAGGGAGAGGGTGGGAGCCGGGGCGCAGATCCGCCCCTTCCAGTCGAGCCAGAGCGACTCATATTGCAGCACGATCACCAGATCCCAGCGCGGCGCTATGCCCTGGGGCGGATAGCTCAGCTGCGGGGCCAGCTCGTTGATCTGCAAGGGGTAGCGAAACACGCTGCCGCTTTGCAGCATCTCGTCCACCAGATTGAACAGATAGAGGCCGGGGCCGGAGCGGATGATGTCCCTGTGGTAGTTGACCGCGCGATCCACGTAGCGAATGTTGGCCCCCAGCAGCTTGTTGCCGGTCTGGGTGGCAAAGACGCAGAGGGCAAAGAAGGCGACGGTGGCAGCGGCTGTGCGCAACACCCAGCGCGACAGGGCAAAGCGCCAGCAGAGAAACAGTGCCAGCAACACGGTGAAGATGGGCAGGATGGGGTGCTGGTCGAGCAGGATCCGCAGCAGCGCCAGCAGGTTGCCAAAATCGTCCCCGCCGAGCGGCACGCCGTAGATGGCGATCTTCATAAAGTTGGCCAGCAGACCTATGCCTGACAGCGCGGTAAAGACCAGCCCCATATAGAGGTTGAAGCCCGCCAGCGCGCAGAGGCTCCAACCCAGCACCATGCTGCCCCAGGCGAGATAGTAGTGCTCCGGCCGAAAGCCTGACCAGAGCAGAAACTCCCCCAGCTTGAACACCACGAAGCCGTGCAGCAGCACAAAGGTGAGGTTGCCGAGCAGCAGGCTGCCGATGATCCGCCAGCGCAGGCTGCGACGCAGCTTTGGCAGCACCGTCTTGAGCACGGCGGCGCTCAGGGCCAGCACCAGCGTCAGGCTCACTACCAGATAGGTGAGGTTGAAGCCCTGCTCCGGCAGGGTTTGCAGGATCTGGCTGAAGTCGCCGCTCTCGGGGCGATCTTTGAGCAGCAGCCCGATGCGCAGCTGATAACGGCTGGCCAGTGCATCGTCCGGGGCGCGCAGGGTGCTGTTGAGATCCAGCGAGCAGCGGTTATTGCGGCACACCTGACGCTTATCCACCGCTTGACTGAGCTGGTCGATCCGCTCCCCCTTGTCGTTGAGTAGCTCCACCCGCACCTTGTCCCCCGCTTGCAATGGTCCCCGCAACTGCCACTGGCTCCGTACCACCAGATAGAGGCCGCGGCTGTCGCTTTTATAGAGCAGGGCGTGGCGGGTGAGGGTGGCCAGTGGATTGTCGGCGGGGCCCAGCACCAGCGGCTGGGCACGGCCCAGCCAGCTGCCGGGATTGATCAGCGGCAACAACAGGGTCAGCAGCAGCAATCCGCCCAGCAGGGCAAGCAGCAGAGAGGGCAGACTCAGGACGCGGGGGCGGCCTGAGGAGGGGCGATTCATATAAGCTCATCCTTTGAGCGAGTGAGGGAGAGATCGTTCATCCGCATAGAGTTTGACCCGATGGTGCGGGCCTTGTTTCAGCTTGTCAATTTAATGACCACTTAATGAATATTTGGTTACAGCTCAACCTTGCAAATTGTGATCCCGATCGAGGGGTTGTTCGGAATATGTGATGAAAGCGTCATCATGGGGTTTTGCCGCTGGCTTGGGAGGGATCTGCTGTTTAGTCTCTCGATAGCGACTGGAGGTACATGTATGAATCCCAAAGTGATGGCACGTCAGGCCAGATTGCTGCGCATGCTGGAGAGCAAGGAAGAGATCCGGATCGGACGTGAGCGCGACTGCCCGTTGCCGCTGGCCCAACTGGTCAAGCTGAAGGATAGCCATCCGGCTGTGGTCAAGGTCTATCGCCACGGTCTCACCGCCGAGGTGTTTCACCTCAAGGTGGAGGGGCATCACTGGTGCCTCAAGCGGCGCCGTCAGGATTCACTGGTGGCCAACCTCGATGGCAAGACTGCCTTTCTGACCGAGCTGGAGCGGCGGCGCGAAATCGAGGCGCTGCGCGAGTTGCATCCTACTGTCCTCTCCCACGTGGTCTGCACCAGCTTTGGCTCGGCGCGGGCCGGTGTGCTGGTCTCCCCCTGGTTGCGGGGTGTGCCGGTCCACCAGCTCAACGAGCGCAATCTGGCCCAGATGCTGGAGGTGCAGGGGGAGCTGGCCCGCTGGGGCTGGTTTGACTGGGACCCGAGCCCGGGCAACCTGCTCGATGACGGCGAGCAGATCTGCGTGTTCGACTTTGGCTATATGTGGACCTTCGATCCCCGCTTTGAATACAACTCCAACGGTCTGGTCGACCCGCAGTTCCATGTACCGGAGCGGTTGGAGACCCGTACCCTCTCCGGACTCTGGCTCGATGAGGCCGATCCTCTGCCGCAATTTCGCTACTGGCGCGAGCTTTGTCTGAAATGGGTGAAACGGGAGATCCACCACCTGATCCGCGAAGGGGCCAGCGCGCCCGTGCTGGCCCGCCTGCACGCCCTGCAAGGGGAGTGGAGCGCCGCGCTGGCGAGCGACGAGGCGCTGGTCGCCAACTGGTGGCGGGACATGTATCGCAGCCACCGGCTCGATGTGGCCGATGATCTGAGCGGCCAGAGTTGCGGCCCGCTCACCCTGCGTCGCCTCGATTGGCTGATGCAGGCGGTAACGGATCACTATCCGCTGCTGGTGGACAATCTCTCGCCTCAGGAGACGGAGCTGGGCCAGACCGGGCTGCTGGCCCGCTTGCAGCAGTTGCGCCGCGAAGCCGTCGCCTGTCAGTTGCCTGCCACCAGCCTTGCCTGAGCCAATACCTTGGCGGAGTACAAATGAACAGGGCGCCTTGCTGGCGCCCTGTTGCGTGTTCGAAATTGCCTAGCGGTGAGGGTCAGTCCAGCAACTCCTGATGGAGGCGGTTGACGATATTGCCCGCCTCGCTCTCCTTGACCAGGAAGCAGAGGTTGTGGGCGCTGGCGCCGTAACAGATCATCCGGATGTTGTGCTCGCGCAGGGCGTCAAAGACCTGACTGCCCACCCCGTTCACTTCGCTCATCCGGTTGCCGATGAGCGCCACCAGTGCCAGACCGGTTTCCACCTCCACTTTGCAAAGCTGGCCCAGCTCGGCCAGTACCTTGTCGCTCAGGATCGGTTCGCCGTTGCTCTGGCTGCCGGTGTGATCCAGCGTCAATGACACGCTCACTTCCGAGGTAGTGATGAGGTCGACCGAGATGCGGTGACGGGCCAGAATGCCGAACACTTCGGCCAGAAAACCGTAGGCGTGGAACATGTTGAGGCTGTGCAGGGTCACCAGCACCTGCTGGCGGCGCAGGGCGACGGCGCGAAACAGCGGGCTTGAATCTGTGCTGGCGCGGATCCAGGTACCACCGGCGGCGGGGTCCTTGGCGGAGCCGACAAACACCGGAATATTCTGGCGCACCGCCGGTTGCAGGGTGGCGGGGTGCAGCACCTTGGCGCCGAAAGTGGCCATCTCGGCTGCTTCGACAAAGCTGATTTCGGGAATGGGGCGGGCGCGGGTGACGAGGCGCGGATCCGTGGTGTAGATGCCGGGCACATCGGTCCAGATCTCGATACTGGCGGCATCGAGTGCTTCGGCGAGCAGGGCTGCGCTGTAGTCAGAGCCGCCGCGCCCCAGCGTGGTGGTGCGGCCATCGCCATCGGCGCCGATAAAGCCCTGGGTGATGATAAGGCTATCGCCCAGCTGCGGGCCCAGCGTCTGCTGGCAGAGAGTGCGGGTGGTGGCCAGATCGACGGTGGCTTTGCCAAAGCGGCTGTCGGTGCGCATCAGCTGGCGCACATCCTGCCAGTGGGCCTTGATGCCGCGCTGGCGCAGCAGCTCGGTAAAGAGGCGGGTAGACATCAGCTCGCCGCAGGCGATGAGGCGATCGGCCAGCTCCGCATCGGTATGCTGGTGAGCTTGCTGGGCCATGAGGCGAATTTCGTCCAGCTGGCCATGAATGAGGGCGCTCACATCAACGGGGTTGCCGAGATCGGCCAGAATGGCCTGCTGGATCCCGGCCAGTTTGGCCAGCTGCTCGTCGCGGCCCGCTTCGTCCAGCTCCCCTTGTGCCAGGGCGACCAGCAGGTTGGTAACACCGGCGCTGGCGCTCAGCACCACCACCCGGGTGGCGGGATTGGCCAGCACGATGTCGGCGCAGTGATTCATGGCCGGGAAGTTGGCGACACTGGTTCCGCCAAACTTGGCGACATTGATCGGGCTCATTGCTTACTCCTGTCTTATTTTAAGATTCCGGTTCCATCGGGCAAAAAAGAGAGGAGGAGGCTGAAAATGGCAGGAATGAACGAAGCTATCCCGGCCAGAAGCACTCCACCTGCAGAGCCCATCCCGTACCGCCCCTGACAGGGCGCGGTGGGGGATGATCACTACCGATGACAACCCGGGGGATTCAGCCCCCGCAGCCGACGTTGAGGTTACCAGTCTCCTCACTCGTCTCGGCGCTGCTCCCCCTGACCCAAGTTCACCGGACGCTGGCGTCCTCCCTTGGGCTGCCTGGGCAGCGCTCCTCTTCTGGCTCCACCAGGGCGGTGGAGTGCATTTAGAAATACCCTGCGTTGGATTGCACTGTCAATCGAGTTTGTGAAAAAGTTCAAATTGTCGGCTAACTCAACGCAGGATCAATGACTTAGGCAATGGTCTTTGACAAAACCTTGGAACGGCGCTGCCAGTTGTAGAGACGCTGGCGCGCCACCGGCAGATCTTCCACTTCCAGCGGATCGAAGCCCCGCTCCCGGAACCAGTGGATGGAACGGGTGGTGAGCACGAACAGGCGGCGAATGCCAAGCCGCTTGGCCCGCTCGGCCACCTTGGCCACCAGCTGATCCCCCCGGTTGGAGTTGCGATAATCGGGGTGGATGGCGACGCAGGCCATCTCCGCCATCGCCTCTTCCATAAAGCAGTAGAGTGCCGCGCAGCCGATGATGAGACCATCGCGCTCGATGATGGTGAACTTGTCGATCTCCATCTCCAGCTGCTCGCGGGAGCGGCGCACCAGAATCCCTTCCTCCTCCAGCGGGCGAATGAGATCCAGAATGCCGCCGATATCCTCGATGGTGGCGGCGCGGGCCTGCTCGGCACTTTCCCGCACGATCTGGGTGCCGAGGCCGTCACGGCTGAACAGCTCCTGCAACATGGCGCCATCATCCTGATAGCTCACCAGATGGGAACGGGGCACGCCGCCACGGCAGGAGGCAATGGCTGCGCGCAAGTAGCGGGCGGTGCCGGACATCTCTTCGCCCGCTTGTTCCAGCTCCACCAGCAGCTCTTCGGCCTGCTCGGGGAAGAGCTCGGAGATGGCTTCGCCGCGCCTGTCCATCACCCCCTGGGTGCTGCTAAAGCAGATAAGCTTGTCCGCCTTGAGATCGACCGCCACCCGGCGGGCCACCTCTTCGGAGCTCAGGTTAAAGCTCTCGCCGGTGACTGAGCAGCCGATGGGGGAGATGAGCACCAGACTTTTCTGGTCGAGCTGGCGGGTGATCCCCTCCACGTCGATGCGGCGCACCCGGCCGCTATGGCAAAAGTCGATGCCATCATCCACCCCCAGCGGCTGGGCGGTGACGAAGTTGCCGCTCACCACGCTGATCCGCGCCCCCTGCATCGGGGTGTTGGCGAGCCCCATGGAGAGCTGGGCGGTGATGTCGTATTGCAGGCCGCCACACACCTGTTTGATGATGGTGAAACTCTCGTCATCGGTGACCCGGATCCGCTTGTGGTACTGGGCCTCGATACCGGCGCGGGCCAGCGCCTCATCGTTTTGCGGACGTGAACCAAACACCAGCACCAGGCGTATGCCCAGTGTCTGCAGCAGGGCGATATCGCTGACGATATTGGCGAAGTTGGGGTGGCAGATGGCTTCTCCCCCCATCATCAGCACAAAGGTGGCACCCCGATGCACATTGACATAGGGGGTGGATTGCCGGAAGGCATTGACCAGACTGGGTTCGCGTTCACGCACTTGATATTTCTTCCATAAAAAAACAGCGATTGGCTCAATATATGAAAATTAATTCACAAATCAAGACTAAATATTGATTTTGGCCGTTTCTGGTCTACGAGGGGCGGGTTGGCCGTGCGGATTGGGAAAGGGTGACGGACGGTGCAGACTGCCGCCGGGGCGAGCGGGGAGGGGCCCGCCGGTTGATCCGGCGCGATAAACTGCTATCTTCGATGCTCCTTTTCGTCAGCTGTGTGATTTCACAGGGTTTTATACAAGGACAGAATTCATGGAACAGATTATTTCACCGGCAGATGCCCTGCCGGGACGACGCGAAGCGATGGTGATTGGTCAGCAGCATGCGGTGAACGGCAACCCGACTCAGGGCCCCTGGCCGGAAGGGATGGCGCTGGCCTGGTTTGGTATGGGCTGTTTCTGGGGTGTGGAGCGCCTGTTCTGGCAGCAGCCGGGCGTCTACTCCACCGCGGCAGGTTATCAGGGCGGCGTGACCCAGAATCCCACCTACAAAGAGGTGTGCAGCGGCCTGACCGGCCATGCCGAGACGGTGCAGGTGGTGTTTGATCCGGCTGTGATCAGCTACGGAGATCTGCTCAGACTGTTCTGGGAGCAGCACGATCCGGCGCAGGGGATGCGTCAGGGCGGGGACATCGGCACCCAGTATCGCTCGGTGATCTTTTATGGCGACGAGAGCCAGCAGATCATTGCCCAGCAGAGCATGGCGGCCTACCAGCAGGCGATGGCGGCAAGCGGCGACAGTCGTGCCATTACCACCCGCATTCTGCCGCTGGCGCCCTTCTACTACGCCGAGGATTACCATCAGCAATATCTGGAGAAAAATCCGGATGGCTACTGCGGATTGGGTGGCATTGGAGTCTGTTTGCCGCCCAGCCTGAACCGCTGAACAGGTTTGTAGTCGATTTCTTAATAAAAGTGAAAATAAATGGTCGGAGGAGGGAACTTATTGCGACCAGTCGGGACTAACTAGGTAGCGTCCAGGGATCGGATGCAAAGTCCAGACACATTTCTTGCCTTGATAACCGCCTGATGAATGAACGCACTGGCGGGTTGAAAATGATAGCAAGCAGGGCTGCCCACCAAGGCGGCCCTTTTCCTTATCTGCTGCTTTTAAATCTTGCGTTGGGCGGGAGAGCCGGACGGCAGATCAGCCGATGGCGCTGTCGAACAGGTTCTTGATGAGATCGATAAACTCGATGAGGAAGGTTTTCTGTTCCGGGGTCGGAGCGCGCAGCCAGACGGCAGATAGCACCTCTTCCAGGTCGGCGACCACGGCGTCGGCCTCTTGCATGATGGCGAAACGCACCTTGGGATCGAGCTGGGGGTTTTGCTCGCAAATGGCCATCAGGTTGCTGGCAACACGGCCACTGACCAGATCTTCGATGGTCTCTTCACCATCGTTCTGCTGTTGGGATTCAAACAATCCCAAACTCTCCACCAGATACTCGATCAGCGAGATATAGCCTTCACTTTCTACCACCATGGTTGCTGCCTCAATACAGTAACAATACGAAAATTAAGCGTATTTTAGTGGCTTGCCCTAGCTTGGCAAGCAGCAGTGCAGGCGATGGCGAGTAAAACTGACTCCGCCCCGCTCCACGCACTCCAGCCCGGTCAACGTAAAGCCATGTCGTAAAAATAGCTCATAACTGAAGGCGCTGGCCTCGGTGGTGATGAGTGTCATACCGAGTCCTCTGGCCCCCGCGAGCGCCGTGGTGAGGAGCAGATTGCCCAGTCCCTGGCGCTGATGGTCGGCGCTCACATAGAGCAGACTGAGGTGGCCATCGGGGCTCAGGGTGACAAATCCGAGGGGCACATTTGCCTGTTCCGCTACCCAGCCGTGGTGCTCGCGCAGCTGGCTGACAAAGCCCGGATGTTGTGAACCGAGGGCCCACTGCTCCACCTGTTCGGCGCTGTAGTGCTCGGGGCCGCTGCGTCGCACCGCCTGCTCAAACAGGCTCACGAGGGAGGGGATATGTGCCTCACCAAGGGGGACAATGCAAAGTGCTGGACTAAGTGCTGGCGTCATAAGGTTGGGTCGTCAGTGGGGGAGAGGGGGCGCGGCGCCTGTGGCCGTTTGGCTTTGGGCAGACCCGCGACAACCCGCTCATAGGAGTGGTGCACCCAGCCCTGCCACAGCTCATCTGGCAAGGTGCTGTTCAGGGTCACTGTGTTCCAGTGTTGCTTGTTCATATGCCAACCCGGTTTGACCTCGGGGTGGATCTCGCGCAGCAGCAACGCCAGCTCGGGCTCGCACTTGAGGTTGATGGTGAGCGGCTCGGCCTGCCAATCCACCAGCGCGAACATCTTGCCCGCGATGCGGTAGACCAGGATCTCCGGGCCAAACGGGGTATCTTCGGTGGCGCCCGGCAGGGTCAGCAGAAAGTGGCGCAAACGGGTCAAATCCATGGAAAGTTCTCGCGCAAGGGGTGATCCGGGTCATGTCAGGCGCATATCTATCGGCGGGCCTGTTCTGTTAATATGCGCGCAGCCGAGTATACCCCCCATCACCAAGGGAGCCTATTGGATGTTGTATCACAAGACTTTCGAACTGGGTCCCGAGCGGGATTGGGTGGTGTTTGTCCACGGCGCCGGTGGCAGCTCCTCCATCTGGTTCAAGCAGCTGCGCGCCTATCGCGAGCACTTCAACGTGCTGTTGCTGGACTTGCGCGGCCACGGCCAGTCCCACCAACTGCAACAGGTGGTCAAGGGCCACTACAGCTTTCGGGAAGTGACCGAAGATATCGTTCGGCTGCTCGATCATCTCGATATCCGCCGCGCCCACTTTGTCGGCATCTCCCTTGGCACCATCCTTATTCGCCATCTGGCCGAGCTCTGCCCGGAGCGGGTCAAGAGCATGGTACTGGGGGGCGCCATTTTGCGGCTCGATATCCGCTCGCGGGTACTGGTGCAACTGGGCCGACTCGGCCAGCACTTCCTGCCCTATATGTGGCTCTACCGGCTGTTTGCCTTCATCATCATGCCGCGCCAGCACCATCAGGAGTCGCGCAACCTCTTTGTGCGCGAAGCCCGCAAGCTCTGCCAGAAAGAGTTCAAACGCTGGTTCCGCCTTGCCACCGAGGTTAACCCGCTGATGCGTTACTTCCGCGAACGCTCCCTGCCCATTCCCACCCTCTATGTGATGGGGGAGGAGGATCATATGTTTCTGGCTCCGGTGCGCGAACAGGTGGCCCGCGATGCCAGCTCCTCGCTGGCGGTCATTGAGCAGTGCGGCCATGTCTGCAATGTGGAGCAGCCGGAGCAGTTTAATCGCCGTACGCTGGCATTTATTCAATCGCTGGGTGGTGGGGGAAAATAATCAGTTATCTCAAATCGTTACTCAGAGCCGGTGATATTCTAATAAAAGTTTTTTCTGTGGTGTATTTTTATCGATTAGGATGTGGTGTGTTTACTCGCCGAGTAAATAATCTTAATTTGGTAATTGAAAGAAGCCCCGGAGTAACAATTTTACCGGGGCATTCATAATGCTGAAGTCAATTGAATGCACGATTCTTTGACGTTTAGATAACTAACTTTTAAGGTAAGTCCTCACCACCTTTATACAAGGCGCCATTACAACGTTTTATTCGTAAATAACCGTATCGGCAACCTTGTATAACACCATATTTTTCAATAGCTGCAATGGTATAGTTAGAACATGATGGAGTATAAATGCACCGTCTATTATGAAGATGGCGTAAATGCTTTTGATAAAATCGAACCGCCGATATTGCAATAATCTTCATAGCTCTTTCTCGAAAACACAGACTAACCAAGCTCCTTTTCCACCCCCACAGCCAGCGACGGTAACCTCTCTAAAATCACTAGAGTGTAAACGCCATCCACTTTCGGCATATTGATTAAGGAAAGCTTGAAATTGTTCACAGCGTTTAGCATCCCATCCATTATCTTTCGCACCACAACCTGATACAGTAGGAATAAATGTATCAACTTTATATGTGAAAGGCATAATAACTCCTGAGTTTAATTATGAAATCATGTTTATATCAAGGCAAGTGTTATAAATGTGCTGCCCATAATCAACCTAAGCAGATGCACTCACAAAATACGGTCTTTAAATAAATTAATTTCTATATTTATCTTTTATATGCTGATGGTAGTATTGACCAACTGAACGCGCAGTTACAAAAGACCTAAAAATATGTTCTGGAACGCTATAAAACGTATATACAGGATTGCTATCTTCGAAATCAATAAACATTTTCATAGACTCTGCATTGTAGCCTACGCGACGAATTGCAGTTGAATTTACATGTATCCATTCAGTCATGTTTTTATCCTTTAATTTATTATCGGTTCTAGGTTGGCTTGTTATTAATTTAATGTTTTTTAAGTTTTTAATAACAAGCTATAGTTAATTTAGGCGGACTGGTTGCACTGCCGCAATTAGAGCTGGAACATCAATATTATTTAGCTTTCCATCCTTTAGCTTTTTATGTAGATATGGCCCGAATTTTTGCGTTACATAAATGTTGTCCATCCAGCGACGGAATTCTCCAAGAGCATCTACAGGGTAAATCCATGCCATCTGATCTTTTTGAGGGAAATCAATAGGGAAGTTATGACGGTGTTTTATTCTATCACCATATTTATGGTTTAGCGCATGATCACTCCAGTGCTTTCCCCATGCGATACCAACGCTAATGTCAGGCATTGTTTTGCTGTCAAACGGCATACCGTTTCTAATGCTGGAAATTATTAGGTTAGCAATTTCAGAGAACACACTAAAATAACCAGATGGCAACTCATTGAGAGTTATCCTCTCATGAAATACTTTCCAGTAATGTGGTATTGCATCTTCAGGGTTATAACCTGTGCGTTCATATATAAATGTGCGAAGTGTTAATTTCGCAAGGCTACGGTAGTTACGTTTTGCTTGTTCTTGAGGTATTTGTGAGTCGAAAGCATAATACTCAAGGATTGCCATGCAATTTGTATCATTAATAGCATGGTAAGTTTTTCCATCAACAGTAATTGGCACATAAAGATTATTTGGATCACCTCCTTGCTCTAGAATTAGTCTCTCTATAGCTTGGCCACGAGGCTTAGTGCGCAAGTCAATTTGCCAGTCTTTTACTAGAGTAATAATAACACTCGGAGCTACACCACAAAGTGTAGCCAAACCTCTTGCGCCAAGGTAAGGGGTTCCATCATTCATAACTCCCATTTCAATACCATCAGGAGCTGTATGCCTGACAGAAGATAGTTGAAGTTTATATTGCTCCATGGATTCCTCTTTTTAGTATCATTCTATGAATGAATATGTTTATTTAAATTTCAGATGATAGCGTTAAACATTGTGATGATATTTTCCTATCAGCCAAAAGATTACTTCTGCATGAATTTTCAGCCTTTGGCATGCTGTTTTTAACCCAATTAAGGCGGGCCAATCCAAACTCTCTCCCTAGCTGCTTTCGGAACCTTGAGTGCCGTATGGAAAGATATCAAACGGCGACCAATTTAAGTGAGCAAAAAGTTAGTTATCGCTCGGATTTTGAAAGGTTTTTTGATGAGGATCAGGCTTGAGCCAAGTTGGCTCCGGGTTGAGTGGGTAAGGGGAGTTCAATAAATAAACAGATAAGGCATCCTTGGCTACTGGCGCCAAGTGACAGCAGTGGCTGGGCAATATCACGGTTATGCCCTGTTATAAGGGCTATTGGTTTCGGGTCATCGAGCAGACCGGCCACGTTTGCCCAAGGTGTTCAGTAGCCGGTCATCTCCAGATAGCCGACCCCCTTTGCATCCCCCGAAACAGAGACAGCGCCCTCCCAGTAGTCAAAGCGACCTGTCATGGCCTGATTGGGCTGACGGGCTTTGATGGTGAGGCTCATACCGGCGGCGTTTAGCTGCCACTCGACGGGGTAATCCTGACCCTTGGGGCCGCGCCAGGTGTTGCCCGGGGTAAGGCGAATCGCGTCGGGGGCGAGCACCCGGCTGCTGCCATCCCGCTCAATCAAAATACCGTAACGGTTTTCTGGCTGGTTTTCGGGATTAGCGCGGCCCGCCTTGGTGCGCAGGCGAAACAGCATCAGCTCGCGGCCATCAGCCAGTTGCAGCGAAAACCAGTCCCAGCCCGATTGCCACTCGGCCAATACCGAGCTGCTCCACTCGTGATCAAACCACCCTTGGCCGCTGACGATGCGGGTCTCGCCATCGCGAGTCAGGGAGCCACGAAGAGTGAGGCGCGGGTAGGAGTAGTAAAAGGAGGCGTTGCCCGGGCTCTTCTCGCTATAACCGGCCTTGCCTTGCAGCACCAGCGGCTTGGCGGCAGTGACGGTGAGGTTCAGTTCACCAATCTTGCTCTGCACCTTGAGGGTGGCGGGGAACAGCGCGGCCCCTTGCGAGGCAAGTCGCCACTCCCTGAGCCAATATTGACCGCCGCTGGCTCCCGCCAGTCCCGGTCCCTGCCGACTGGCCCGTTCATCTTGCTGGTGGCTGCCACGGTCGAGATCCGTGATGGCAAATTGGGCCAGCCAGAGCTGGGGGGTTAGCCAGGGGTTGCTGGAGCGGATCTCTTGTTCGATACCCTGCCGAAACAGGGTCCACTGCATGCCATATTCACGCCCCTGTTCATCCTTGAGGTTGCCGGTGAGATACCACCACTCGGTGCGGTAATCGGGGTGGGCGGCGTGATCCTCCGGCAATTGGATGGTTTGCCCCGGCAGCACCTTTTTAAAGTTGTCGTTGCCGCCGCCGAGCAGGGCGCCCAGATCGCTGGCAGCGATAGCCCCGCTATAGAGCGTCCAGAGCATACCCAGCGCCAGCGGCCACCCTTTGATCTGTTTCATACCACTCTCCTTGCTGCATACCAGGAGGCCAGTGCCCCGCACACCGGCGCCAGCAAGAGGGCGGTGACCGCATGAAGGGGGGCGGCCTCGAAGGCGAGGCGCCAGCCGAAGGCGCGGGGGTTAACCACCTCGATCAGCACCCAGGCAAGGCCATAGCCCACCGGCAGGGCCAGCAGGGCGGTAAGCAGCCCCAATCCCGCCCCTTGCCACACCAGCAGATGGCGGCAGTGGCGGGGGCTCAAGCCCAGACTCTGCAAGGTCTGCAACTCGCCACGGCGCGCCAGCCCCAGCACCATAAAGGCCGAGCCAATGCCGACAAAGGCGATGCCGAGGATCAGCAGTTTCAATAGCTCGGTCACCACAAAGGTCTGGTCAAACACCTTGAGGGCCGCGCTGTGAATGGCGGGGGCGGAGAGCAGATTGAGCTGCTCGCCAAAGCGCTCGCGCAGGCGGTCGGCCAGCAGCTCGGGGTCGTTGCTAAAGAGGGCGAGGGATTGCACCGCCCCGGCCTCAAAGGCATGCAGGAGCTGCCCCTTGTCGCTGCCGTAATCCTGATAGACGCCGGTGACGGTGAACTGCCGTGGCCCCTGCTCGCCACTGATCGCCAACCTCTGGCCTACCTTGACCCCGAGGCGCACCGTCAACGGTTCGCTCGCCAGCACCTCGTCGGGGCGGGTCGGCCAGCGTCCGGCCAGCAGCGGATAGGCCGCTTTAAGCTGGGGGATAAAGTCCATCTGCGCCCACTCGATGGGCTGCCCCCGCCAGCGGGCAGGGTGCACCGAGCGGCGCGAGGCGGCGCTCACCAGCGGATTGGCGAGCAGGGTCTTAAGGGTGGCGTCGCTCAAGGTGCCCTTGTTGCCCGCCACCCCCTTGGGGGCGGTGACGTAGAGATCGGCGGCCAGACGCTGGCCGAGCCAGATCTCGACGCTGGAGCGAAAACTCGACACCATGACCCCGATGCCGATGGCCGCCGCGATGGCCAGCTGCAACGCCATCACCGCGATGGCGGTGCGATCGAGATGATAGAGGGTCTCGGCCACCCCGAGCCGGGCGGTGAGCGGGCCGCCCGCGCGCCGTCGCAACCAGCCAAGCAGGCCGCGCAGGGCATCGGGCAGCCAGAGCGCCATGGCCAGCAGCCAGCCGCCGGCGATAAAGAGGGCACCGGTCAGACCCGTTTGCGGCAGCCACAGGCACAGAGCGCACAGCAGCAAGATGGCGATGGCCAGCACGCGTCGTCGCCACGGGTGAGCGGGGGGACGGCTGCTCCCGGCTCGCAGTTCGAGGGGGGATTGGCGCAGCAGTTGCCACCAGCCGGGCAGGTTGGCGGCCAGTGTGCCGAGCAGCCCGATCAACAGTGCCTTGAGCAGGCTCACCGGGGAGAGGCGAAGCAGATCGATGGGGTTGGGCCCATAGAGATCGGCCAGCGCCTGGGTCAGTTGTCCCATCAGCGCCAGTGCCAACAGGCTGCCGAGCACCACTCCGAGCAGGGTGCCGACTGTGGCGAGAATAAGTAGCTCCAGGATGAGCCAGCGGAGCACCCGACTCGGCCCCATTCCCAGAATGATCAACTGGGCCAGCTGGGAGCGGCGCACGCTCTGGACAAATCGCTGGGCGTTGAACACCAGAAACAATCCCACCGCCATGGCGAGCAGTGACAGCGCCGTCAGGTTAAGGGCCAGCGCATCGCCAAGCTGGCTGGCATCGAGCGCCGGGCTGATGGGCTCAAGCCACAAGGGCCGGTTCGGGTAATCGGTTTGCAAGGTGGCCTGCAGGGTGCGAGCCTCGGCGTCGCTTAGCTTGAAGACGATGCGATCGAGCCGACCCGCTTTATCTAGCAGCGGCTGGGCGAGGCCAATATCAGTTATCAGCAGCCGCTCCATGGGCACGGCGCCCGGTTCAAACGTGCCCGCCAGCGTCAGGGTCAGGGGTTTGGCGCTGGCGCCATCGCTGCCGCCCAATACAAAGCGGCGGCTCTGGCCAGCTTGCCAGCCAAGGCGCTCCGCTTCAGGGGCCGCCAGCCAGATGCTGTCGGCTTGGTTTAAGGTGAAGGCGGGTTCGCTCGCGGGCTGGGCGCCAAACAGCTGGCGCAGGGGGCCGGGGTTGAAGAGATCCATTCCCAGCAGTTGAAAGCTGCGCCCCTCTTCATCCTTGAGCCAGCCATGGAGCTGGGGCATGGCATCGAGGGCGGGCTGGCTGGTCACCAACTGCACGTAAAGCTGTTCATCCAGCCCGCCAGCGGGGGCCAGCCGGTAGTTGGCTTCCCCTGCCAGCTGGCTGCGGGCGGCGACAAAGTTGGTGCGGGCACTGTGATTGAGCAGTTCGATAGCCACCACCAGCGAGCCCCCCAATACCAGTCCGGCCAGACTCATCAGCAGCAACCAGGGGTGGCTACGATAGAGGCGCAGCAGCGCTTTGAGTGGCAGCATCAGCGTGCTCCCGGCAGATGCAGTCGCTGTTTAGTCATGGCGGGGCCCCTTGAGTTCGATAAGTTGGCCCCCTTCGAGGCGCAGCACTCTGTCGGCCAGCTCGGCATATGAGGGGTTGTGGCTCACCAGCAGCAAGCCTGCACCTGTGTCCCGCACCGCCGCCACCATCAACGCCATCACCTGTTCGGCATTGTGCTCATCGAGGCTGCCGGTGGGCTCGTCGGCGAGCAGCCACCTGGGCTGATGGATGAGGCCGCGGGCCAGCGCTACTCGCTGACGCTGACCGCCGGAGAGCTGCTCCGGCCAGGCATGGCGCTTGTGGCTCATATCGAGCCGATGCAGCAACTGGTCAATCCTGGCCTCATCCGGTGGCAGCGCGTTGATGGCCAGCGGCAGTGCCAGATTCTCTGCCACCGTCAGGGTCGGCAGCAGGTTGAAATCCTGATAGACGATACCGAAATGGCGGCCCCGCAGGCGTGCCCGCTGGTCGGGGGAGAGGGTGTCGATCCGGGTCTCCCCCAGCCAGATCTCCCCTTCGTTCGGTGCAATCAACCCGGCGATCAGATTGAGCAGGGTGGACTTGCCGCAACCGCTTTGGCCCAGCAGCAGGGTGATCTCGCCAGCGGGGAGGGCAAGATCGAGATGGTGGAACAGCGGCAGTCGTTCACTGCCGTTATCGAAGCTCTTGCAGAGGTTGCGCAGGGTCAGCATGGGGTAACCGTTTGATGGTCAATGGCTTTCATCATGCTTGGTACGCTAGCACGGCCGACAATGATCAACACGACTTACAACGGATCAAGAGTGCCAGTTAGTGATCAAGGCGGCAAAAGAGCAGTGGATCCTCGCTGGATCCGGCTCGCCTGTGGTGGTTAGAATAGGGGCTTCCATGGGTCACAGGATGAGCAAGGATGTTACACAAGCAAGTCAGTTTTATCATCGATAGCAAGGGGAACAAGCAGGCGGCCGTCGTCCCCATCGAGATCTACAACGAGCTGATGACCCTGCAAAAGGCGCTCTCCGACAATCGTCCCGGGGAACGCGAGCTCTACCACTTCAACGGCAAAGGGGCCGAAGCTCACGGTTATCCGGTGGGCAAGCGGCAAAATCCGGGCTTTATGGTGCTGGCCGGTTCCACCGCCAATGGCGAGGATGCCGCCTCTTTGCGTGAAGCGGTGATCGAGCTGCGTCACGAACTGCTGGAGAAGGGGGTTATAGTGCCCCGCAGTCAGGGTGGTTTTGTCTTTACCGCCGATCAGCTGTTCAACAGCCCGAGTCTGGCCGCCAGTCTGGTGGCGGGTAATAACCGCAGCGGTCTGGATGCCTGGCAAAACAGCGCAGGCTATACCCTCAAGCAGTCGGGTTTCGGCAAGAAATAATCCCGCGTTTCGACAGCAAACCAATTAAGCGTTAATTGACCTGGATGAATTTTTCTTTTCATCCAGGTGCTAGCATGATTGCCAGACGGTTCTAAAAGGAAGAGACCATGTCTGCGCTCACCCCTGTTATTTTGCTGCTGTCCCTGTTTATCCCTCCCGCCCATGCCAGTAGTGGCCCAGTTCTGTTGACATCCTCCTCAGTCGGACTTTTTTGTGTCGGATTATTTGTGTTGGCCTACGCCCTGGTGATGGCCGAAGAGTATCTGCAACTGCGCAAGTCCAAACCCGTGCTGGTGGCCGCCGGGGTGATCTGGATCCTGATCGGTATCGCCTATGCACAGCAGGGGATGAGCCCTGTCGCCGAGCAGGCATTTCGCCATACCCTGCTGGAATATGCCGAGCTGATGCTGTTCCTGCTGGTGGCGATGACCTATATCAACGCCATGGAGGACCGGCGGCTGTTCGATGCCCTGCGCGCCTGGCTGGTGCGATCCGGCTTTCACTTGCGCACCCTGTTCTGGTTGACCGGCGGGCTTGCTTTTTGTATTTCGCCGGTGGCAGACAACCTGACCACTGCGCTCTTGATGTGCGCCGTGGTGTTGAAGGTGGCCAACGGTGATCGGCGTTTTGTCAATCTTGCCTGCATCAACATAGTGATCGCCGCCAACGCCGGAGGGGCGTTCAGTCCCTTTGGCGATATCACCACCCTGATGGTGTGGCAGGCGGGCAAGGTGCAATTTGGTCAGTTCTTCACCCTGCTGATCCCCTCTCTGCTCAATTTTCTGGTGCCTGCCATCCTGATGAGCCTGATGGTGCCGCGTCATGTGCCGGAGGCTGATAACGAGGTGGTCGATCTCAAGCGGGGGGCCCGTCGCATCGTCGCGCTGTTCTTGCTGACAATCATCACGGCGGTGCTATGCCACAGTTTCCTCCATCTGCCGCCTGTGCTCGGCATGATGCTGGGGCTCGGTTATCTGCAGTTTTTCGGCTTCTATTTGCGCAAGTCGCTGCCGCGATCCCTTGCCCGCAAGCGTGCGCTCTATGAACGCAATGGCGATGAGGTGCGGTTGCGCAGTCTGGGTTCTGTGGTGCCATTTGACGTGTTCAACAAGGTGGCCAAGGCGGAGTGGGATACCCTGCTCTTCTTCTACGGCGTGGTGATGTGTGTAGGGGGGCTGGGCTTTATGGGCTATCTGGAGCTGGTATCACACTGGCTGTATGACGCTGGGGATCCCACCATGGCCAATATCTTCATCGGGGTCTTGTCCTCCGTCATCGACAACATTCCCGTGATGTTTGCCGTGCTGTCGATGAACCCGGATATGGCGCTGGGGCAGTGGCTGCTGGTGACCCTGACCGCCGGAGTAGGCGGCAGCCTGCTCTCCATCGGCTCTGCGGCCGGGGTGGCCCTGATGGGACAGGCCCACGGCATGTATACCTTTTTTGGCCACCTGAAGTGGCTACCTGCCATCTTGCTCGGTTATCTGGTGAGCATAGGGGCGCACCTCTGGCTCAACAGTGCCCAGTTCTGAACCTCTGGGCGCCACTACGAAAAGAGGCTTCCGTTGACGGAAGCCTCTTTCGTTTTCCTGACAGGGGGGAGGGGGATCAATCGCCTCGCTTGTCGGTCAGCAGCCAGTAACTCAGGGTGGAACCCACGCCGCAGCAGGCGATGGCGATGGCCATGGGCAGTGGCGAGTGGGGCGGATTGAGGTTGACCAGAATGCCGACCAGGGCACCGATACCAAAGCGCAGGGTGCCCGCCAGTGCCGAGGCGGTGCCCGCAGATTGCGGGAAGTGGCCCATCAGGCCGGTCATGGCGTTGGCGCCCACCAGACTGATATGGCCGACAAACAGTACCACCGGAATGACGATGCCCCACAGACCGCCGGTCTGGCTCCAGGCGTTGTAGACCAGCAGGGCGCCCGCGCAGGGCAGCACCAGCAGACCGTATTGCAGCATCCGCTCGGCGCCCACCCCTTTCACCAGTCTGCTGTTGACGAAGGTGACCACCATCATCAGCAGAATATTGAGGCCAAACAGCCAGCCGTAGTGCTCGGTCGGCACCTTGAAGTACTCGATATAGACGTAAGGGGAGCCGCTTAAGAAAGCGAACATGCCGGAGCTTGAGAGGGAGCCGCACAGCACATAGCCCATGGCACCGCGATGGGAGAGCACACCCCAGTAGTTCTTGAGGATCTGGCCGATCTTGAGCGGCTGACGGTGCTCGGGTTTCAGGGTCTCCTCGATTTTCCACTGCATCACCAGACAGATCAGCAGGCTGATCCCCACCAGCAGCCAGAAGATGACCCGCCAGCTGGCATGGGCACTGATGTAACCCCCCACCACGGGTGCCACCAGCGGTGCCAGCGTCATCACCAGAATGACGAATGACATGGCGCGGGAAAAGGCATCCTTCTCAAACAGGTCGCGCAGCAGGGCATTGACCACGACCGACCCCGCGGCGCCGCCCGCCGCCTGCAGCATCCGATAGGCCAGCAATTCGGGCAGGGAGTCCGCCATGGCACAACCGACCGAGGCGATGGCAAACATCACCAGCCCCGCCAGGATCACCGGCTTGCGGCCATAGCTGTCGGCGAGCGGGCCGTAAAAGAGCTGGCCGATGGCAAAGCCGCCCAGAAAGGCGCTGATGGTGAGCTGGGCACCGTCGATGCTGGTGGCCAGATCCCGGGCAATGGCCGGAATAGCCGGCAGATACATATCTACCGCGAGCGGGGTCAGGCCCGCCAGCGCACCCAGCAGGATAAAGAGAAAACGGGGGGAGAGGGCGGCAGCCTGAGCTGTTGGCGATTGGGGCATAGGGTATCCGCTGGTGAACCTTGGTTGAAAAAGAGAGAAGGACGAGTCTATCAGGTTTGCCCCCGCTCGGCATGACGTTCCTGCCCCCTCAAAAGGGGGAGGTGCCCGGCGGCTCAGGCACCTTGGGGAGCTCACTTGCGGTCATGGGGGCGCGCTGCGCGGATCACTCCCCCCAGCCAGAGCAGCCAGGCCAGCGACGAGATGGCGTACCCGAGCCGCTCCGGCCAGCGGGCGGTGAGGGTAAAGGTGAGGCTGTGTTGTCCGGCGGGCACCCAGACTTGCACCAGCCCGTTGCGGGTGCTGCTGACGCTAAGCGGCAGGCGCTGGTCGAGCCTTGCCTGCCAGCCCGGGTAATCAAACTGGTGCAGGATCAGTTTGGCGGGCACCGGGGCATCCACCGTCAATTCGATATGACGAGGCTGCCAGCGCTGGATCTGCCAGTTCACCCCCTGATGGTCGCTGGTGATGGCGGGCTGGAATTCCTCTTTCCAGGCCAGCAGGGTGGGGGCAAACATGCCGCGTGGCACCTGCTTTGGTCGGTATTCGCGGGCGCTGCGCTTGCTATCGAACTCTCCGTCGAGCTGACTCTTTACGGGAGCCTGGGTGAGCGGCGCCTCGCGTACATAGAGTCCCTGCGAGAGCAGGGTGAGGGCAAGTAGTAACCACCAGACCCACTGCCACGGGCGATAGGTGGGGGTACCCAGCGCCACCACGGCGACGGTAGCGATGACCAGCAGCAGATTGAGGCGCCAGGGAAATTGCACCAGTTGCAACGGAGTGAGCAGGCGCCACAGGGGCTCGCTTGGTGGCAGCATCATCAGAAAGCTCAGGGTGCCAATGACCCCCCAGAGCAGTAACTCGGGATGGCGCGGCTCGCGGGCGGCAGCCCAAGCTACCAGCAGCAGAGCCAGGGTGAGCAGCGTCAGCCAGGCGAGATGGCCGCGAAAGCGCCAGTCATCACGGCTTTGGGGCAAACGATCGAGAAAGTTGCGCTGAAATTCGAACATGCCGGTGCGCATCTGCTCCATGGAGATCCCCCCCTGATCCAGCAGAGCGGGCAGCAGCAACAGGCTGGCCATCGCCAACCCCCAGAGCTGGCCCAGCAGGGTGCCAATGAGCGGGGAGGCGGTGACAGGGACACTGACAAGCGTTGTGCTCCTCTTGTAGTGCCAGACCAGCAGCAGGCTGCGCAGGGTGAGCAAGCCCAGAATGAGCAGGGTGCTTGGTAGATGGGAAAGCGTCAGCATGGAGACGGCCAGTGCGAGCAGCAGTAGTGCAAAGGGGGCACGGCGGCAGAGGCGATCCTGCGCCAGCAGTGCCAGCGGTGCCCAGACGAAGGCCCAGCTCTCCGCCAGGGCAAAGCGAGCGTAGATATCTATGGCCAGATGATAGGGCAGCGCCATATAGAGCAGACTGGCTGCCAGCGCCCGTCCGTTGCCGGCAAAGGGACGCAACCAGAGATAGGCAAACAGGCCGGAGAGCCAGAGTGCCACGCTGCTGCTCCAGAGCAGCGGCGTCATCGCTTCGTGGGCCAGTGGGGTGGGGCCGGCGAACAGGGCGCTCACATAGTAGGGCAAGGGGGGGATAGAAGAAAAAGACCGGGCTGCCGAAGGCGCCGTTCATCTCCATCAGCCAGCGCGGATAGAGCTCACCTTGCCACAGTTGCACGGCAAAGAAGTGACCGGAGAGCAGGTGGTGAAACAGATCATGGCCCTGACTGCCGCCGCGCAGCCAGAATGGCAGCAACAGGAGGGCACAGGCCCCGGTCAGCACCGACAAAACCCACAGCCACTCTCTGGTTACACGCATAAGGAGACTCGTCTGTTATGGATGCGCAGTGAGTGTACCCGAGTTGTTCCCCTCTTTTTTAGTTGTCATGGCTGATTTTTGTGCTTTTTCTGTGCTTCTTGTCACTTTCCCTATGGGGTGTCTGCAGCGAGGGAATGGCGAGCCAGAGGCCGGGCTCGGCGGCAAAGCGTGGGGCAAACCAGTGCTGGCGCACCGCAGTGGGCATTTCGCTCGCGGCGATGGGGCGGCGACTGAGGCGGCAGGCTCCTTGAGAGAGCGCCAGCGCCGCATCTCCCTTGTACCAGCCATCGGTCACCGGCAGTGCCGTGGTCTCCCGCAGCAATCTTACCCCCCACTGGGTCACCAGCGTCGGGCACGCTTTTTCTGCCAGTTTTGCCGCCTGCACCATGGCGGGCGGACGGGGCAGGGTGAAGGTCGCGCCGAGCAGCAGCAATCCGGCCACCGTAACCAGCCCCTCGCCACGGCGCGGCAGCCAACCTGCCAGCAGCACGATACCGAGCAGGGTGATGGGGGCCATATGGCGGGGATTGTCGGGATTCTGGCCAAACAGGGTCCAGAGCAGCAGGGCGAGCCAGTAGATCGTCCAGAGCACGGAGGGGGTCGCATTGTGATCTTTTGACCGTTGCCAGAGTGGCTGTATCAGCAAGGCTCCCATCAACAGGGGCCAGAGCGAGGTCAGCTGAGAGTTGAAGGTGCTCGCCCAGCTGAGCAGCCGATCGCCATGGGCCGCCGCCGTGTTGCCCCACAGGGTAAAGTGGCCGTCGGTAAAGCGCTGCCCCTCGCTGAAATAGGCCCAGCCATCGGCCTGCCAGACAAAGATCAGGCTGATAAGCCCCACCAGCATGATGGGGAGTACAAACCGGAAGCGCGTTCCCTGCTGCGCCATTCCCAGCCAAAGTGGCAGCAACGCCAGCACAAAATAGGAGGGGCGTAGCGCCAGCAGCAAGCCAAGCATGAGGCCTGCCAGCGCGATTCTGCGCTGCTGCAAGGCCAAGAGAGCCCCGAGCCAGGCGGCGAGCGCTGGTCCATCCGAAAGGCCGGAGAGGGCGAGCGTCGGGGTGAGCGGCAGGGCCAATACCAGCAGCCAGACGGGGGCAAGCAGGCTTGGCCGTTGCCACAGTTTTACCGCCAGCAAGGCAGCGAGCGGCGCCAGCAAACTGCTACCCAAGAGGCTTGCCCACTGCACCGCCTGGGCCGGATCGTCTACCGCCAGATTGATCAGCTGCGCCAGCCAGATAAAGGCGGGGTAGCCCGGAAAGTGGGGGGAGAACTCCAGCACGCTAAAGCGCGTCACCCCGTGGGCGAAATTGAGGGCATCGTCGGAATCGAGGGACACCGGGAAGGCCAGCAGCCAGCCGAGCCAGGCCAGTTGCAGCAGGAGCAGTAACAGGAGCAGTAAGTAGGGTCGATTAGCGAAGCGTAATCGGCCGTGAAGACGCCCCCCTTCTCCCCTTGCGGGAGAAGGGTTGGGGATGAGGGGGGCTGTCATCATCGATGAGAGGCCATCAAAGCGGCGCCAGCACGGCCATCAGCGCTTTTTCTGCATCGCTAAAGGCGGCGGCATCGGCGGGCTTGGCGCCCACCCCGAATACCCCCGGGTTACCGATGGCATCCAGCACCTTGGCGAGCGCCTGTTCGGCCGCCTTGCGATCCCCCTCGCTAAGGGAGGGGAGGATCAGATCGAGGAAGCGCTTGCTCTTGACCACCAGCACCTTGGCGGTCTGGTAGTCGCCAAGATTCTGGCTGGCCCCTTCGAGGCGGCGCTCGATCTCCGCCTTGTAGGCGCGATTGAGCAGGGCGGCGGTGGCGGCTGCATCTTGGGCCTTGATGGCGGCGGCCAGCGGCCCTTGCAGTTCCACCTTGTGGTGCTGCTCCAGATAGGTCAGTTCGTCGGCAATCTCGCTCAAGGTGGCGCTGGCATCCTTGCCTCCAGTGGCGGCGCCCAGCAGTGCCTCGCGGGCGTCGATCAGTGGCTCCTTGCCGGCGGCGGCGTAGGAGTAAGCCTGCGCCTGCCCGCTCAGGGTCAGCAGCAGGGTGAGGGCGAGTAAACCCGGGCGGATGGTCATCCTGTTCTCCTTACTTATGCCAATGGCGCGGCCATCAGGCCACACTCTGGGTTTCGATCACGGTGTTTTCGTTGCGATGGTTAAAGATGGCGTGACGTCTGTCCACCCCGTCGATCACCATGTCGGCCGCCATCATCCCCATCTCCATGGCGGTGTCGGTGAAGATGTAGCGGAATGTCCCCTGACGGCCGGTCATGATGAGGTTGGTGATGGGCATCAGCGCCTTGATCGCTTCGTTGCGGCGTGCCTGATAGCCGAGATCCATCAGCGGATAGGCGTACTCGCTGCGGGCCTCGAAGGTTTCATCGCCAAGCTTGGCGGTATCGACGCCAAGGCTGGCGAGATCGGCGGTAACCCGACCGCGCAGATCGGCCAGCGGCGCCTGCCAGGTGTCATCCCCCGGATTGCAGGGGATCTCCAGCATCACCGAGGTCTGGCCCTGGGGCGCCATAAAGGGGCTGCGGCGGCGCGGCTCCTGCAGGCGGGTCGCCAGAATATGGGGGTCGGAGAGGTACTGCCAGGTGTTGTCCGACAGGTTCTCCTGCTTGAGCGGCATATTGACGAAGCGCAAGGATCGGTAGTGCAGATCGCACGGCAAGCCAAGATGCTGGCAGGTGAGCGGCAGCGGCAGGGTGGAGATCACCTGATCAAAGCGCTCGCTCTGCTCAACGTCATCTTGTTTCCAATAAACCCGTTCGATGCGGCCATCAGCCTGTTCAAGGCGGGTGATGGTGGCGCCGGTTTTCAGCTCAACGCCCTCTGCCACCAGCCGCTCCCCCAGGGTGGTGAAGATCTGGCCGAAGCCATATTTGGGGTAGCGGTATTTGCGGGCATAGGTGCGCACCGAGATGCTGCCGTTGCGTCTTGGCAACAGGCGGCGCGCCACGTCTTTGAGATCGATGAGGCTGATGCGTTGACCGGCCCAGTCGGCGGAGAGCTTGTCCGGGTTGATGCCCCACAGCTTGCCGGTGTAGCCCTCGAAAAACTGACGGTAGAGGGTGCGACCGAAGTGGCTCTGGATCCACTCGGCAAAGCTCGCCTTGGCAAAATCATCCGGCTTCTTGCTAAAGGGCAACAGCAGCAAGTCTTTCACCGCACCGGCCATCAGGGCGAGCGGCGCCGTCTTGAGCAGGTTGGGCAGGTTCAAGGGGTAGTCATAGGTGCGCCCGCCAAAGCGGATCACGCTCTTGCGTTCGGCGTGGAGCAGGTCATCCCCCATCAGCTCGTCGATAAAGGCGAGCAGCTCGGGGTTTTTGGTGATAAAGCGGTGACCGCCGTAGTCGAAGCGATACTCCCCATCGCGCCCCTTGAAGGTCTGGGTGGCGCACATGCCGCCGACCACCGGCTCCTGCTCGAACAGGGTGACGGCAAAACCGGCGCGGCGCAGGCGCCAGGCCGCCATCAAACCGGCGGGGCCAGCGCCCAGCACTGCAATGCTTTTCTTGTTGTTATCGCTCATGACCTATTCCGAAACTGCTTGATAGATAAGGGAACCGCGCCAAGGCGCGGCTCCCGAATGGTGTTGTTACCCCGTGGCCTTGTTGCCACAGGGCGTGCGGGCTCAGCCCTTGCTGGATGCGGCGCTCACCTGCGGGCGATAGCTGTGCTGCCAGAGGGTAACGAAGATCGCCAGATAGAGGGCCCAGGTCAGCAGCTGCAAGCCAGCGGGTGAGGCATTGTAGCCAAACAGAGCGCGCAGGAAGGTACCAAATACCCCCTGATCGTCGAGAATGTGGCTGATGTCGAATACCGGCGTGGTCCAGAAGGTGATGATATCTGCCGCCTGCAACATGTTGACGGCAGACGATAGAAGACCTGCGGCGATGATGATGATAAGCAGGCCGGTCCAGCGGAAGAAGGGGGCCAGCGCCACCTTGCGGGTGGAGCGCAGCAGCCCCCACACCAGCGCGATGGAGACCAGCAGCCCAGCCAGCGCGCCCATCAGGCCCGATTGCAGATCGACCCCTTGCCCAGAGTAGAGCAGGGCGGAGAAGAAGAGCACGGTTTCAAACCCTTCGCGCATCACCGCCAGGAAGGCGAGCAGCACCAGACCAAACAGGTTGCCGCCATCGATGGCTGCATCGATGCGCGCCGTCATGGCCCCCACCTGGGATTTGGCCTGTTTTTGCATCCAGATCGCCATATATGTGAGCACCAAGGTGGCGAAGATGAGGATCCCCGCCATCAAGAGGTGGTTGTAGCGCTCGCTCTCGAACTGGCTCACCACCACCTGGAACAGGAAGGCGACGACAAGGGAAGCGATAAGGCCGAGCCCCACCCCCAGATAGATGAACTTGTTGTAGCGGCTCGCCCCCAGCTTGGCGAGGTAGGAGAGGCAGATGCCGACCAGCAGGAAGGCTTCCAGCCCCTCGCGCAGGGTAATGAGAAAACTTGCAAACATCAGGATTGAGGCTCCGTAGCGGGCGTGACGGGGAGAGGCTGCAAGGTAAGTTGCAACCGATTTAGCTGCACTATGGGTGGCTCCGGCAAGCTGGGCTCGGCGGCGCGCACCGCATCATTGACCCACTTGGGGTAGGTGCGGAAATTGAGTTTGATATCGGCCTTGAAGGGCCCCTTGGCATCTGCGGGCAGCGGCCAGGCTTCATCGCGCCAGCCATCGGCCGGAATGCGGGTATCTTCCAAGAGCTTGGCGTAACGCCAGAACTTGAGCCCCACCGGCTTGCCCTCGGCATCACCGAACACTTTTCTGAACAGCCGCGCATCTTCAGGGACGGCGCCATCCACCGGCTGGCCGCTTTTGAGCACCAGCTTGCCGGTGGCGTCCGTTATGGTCAGCTCCAGCCAGAATTCACGAAAATCGGCCACTCCGGTGGGCAGGGCATGGCCCGCGCCGGTATTGGCGACCCGCACCACCAACTGCTGACTATCGGCAGCCTGTTCGATACGGGCGGAGAGGGTCGCGCTGGAGCGCAGCAGCGCCAGACTCTCCTGCTCAAGGTCGGGATTTCGCAGCCCCACCAGCTGGTGCTGGGCGCCGGTAAAGTTGTGGCGATAGAGCCGCGCCTTCATGGTGCCGTTTTCGGTGGACTGGCCCGTCACCGGCGCGCCGCCATTGCCCGGCTCCGGGTTCATATGGCAGTCGATGCAGGTGCGCCGTTTGGCGGGATCCTCGGCCTTGGCGAAACTGGACTTTTCCCACTCGTCCCAGGTGTTGACGATATTGGCGCCGGTGCCGGGGGCAAACTCGTTGTGGCACGACTTGCACAGAGCCGCGTCGCGGTAAAAATCTTTCTGATAGGAGGCTTTGTGGGCTGCCGGGCGGGCGTTGATCTGCCGCTCAGCCAGCCAGTGCTTAAGGCTGCCACCCGGGGCATCCTCGAACACATAGCTCTCGCGGTCTTTCAAATTCACGGTAAAGGCGCTGTTGCCGCCCGCGTCTTCTACCTTGGTGATGCGATGGCAGAGCACGCAGCTGGTGCCTTCTTCCACCACGGGCTCGCCTTTCTGGTGTGCAGCGATCAGCGAGGTGCCGCCCTGCTCGAACATGTGGGAGCCCTTGGGCAGATCCAGCTGGCCTGTCATCACCTGCTGGGGCATATGGCAGCCCTGACACCACTGGCCGAACGCTTCCCCTTCGGTTTCGCGGGCCAGCGCCTGCACCACCTTGTAGTAGGGGTGGGAGTTGCCCATCAGCCGGTGGTTGCTCTCGCTCCAATCTTTGAAGGCCTGTTGGTGGCAGTTCTGGCAGGAGGCGGAGTTGAGCCACGCCTTCGGGTGGGTAGTCGGCGCCTTGGCGGGATCCGTGCGCGGGGCATCGAGTCGCAGCCAGTTGGCGAGATAGGGGAGGTTGCCATCGGCGGTGACGAAGGCGTGCAGATCTTCCATCATCGCCTTCACCTCCGGTTGGGGCCTGGCGGGGTCAACCGCCTCGGCCCCATCGCGGGTGTCATGGCCCATGCCGCCCTGGGTCTGCTGGGTCATGCGCAGGTATTCGCCGACAAAATCCCCCGCCACCATGTTGGTGAGGTTGGCGTGTCCATTGATGGCGTTGTCGCCGCTCTTTTGGCGATGGGCCGCCATCAGATAGCGGTTGGTGAAATTGAATCCGTCCAGATGGCAGGAGTTGCAGCTCATCCAGTTGTCCCCCGCCATGGGGAAGCGTGGGTTGGACGCAGTGTTACCGAGGTTAAACAGCCGCTCGCCGCGCTGAAGCGACTTGGGGCGGGGATCCGTTTCCACCAGCTTGGCGAAGTGGGGCGCATCGACGGTGACCCGGGCAAACGGGCCGCTGCCGCCGCTATTGAGACGGGTGAGATCCTGCCCCATGGCGTTGTGCACCAAAATATGGTCGCCGTCGAGCAGCAGATCCCGCGGATTCTGGCCCGGCAGGTGACGCAATAGCTGGGTCGCCTTGGCGCCCCCCTGAAACTTCTTGCGGCGGTGGCGGTTGTTGTTGGATTTGCCGCTGCGCGACAGGTCAAACACCAGCAGATCTTCCGAGCCAGCCAGGGTCAGATAGACCCGCTTGCCGTCGGCGGCAAAGCGCGCTGCGAACGGGTTGGAGACGATCTGGCTGCGGTTGCCGACGCTTGGCAGATTGATCTGCAAAAAGAGCTGTTTTCTTTCATCGACCCGCTCTTTCTCCTCATCCAGATTGATGATGGAGACCGCCGGAAAGACGGTGCTCTGAAACTGGAAGGGATGGTCGAAACTCCACAGCACATGGGGCAGCCAGGCTTCGCTGCCATCGGGGGAGAGGGCGATGCCATCGAGCAGGCGCGGCAAGCCCTGGGAGTCGCTCGGCGTGTCGCTATGGGTCTCGGCCAGGGTAATGAGCTTGGGCTTGGGAAGCGAAGATCCCTTGGCGCTATTGCCGAGTTTGGCGAGATCATAGATGGCGAGCTGGCCGGTCATGGCGTAGGTGAGCAGCAGGCGATCATCGTCGGTCAGGGCCAGTCCACGGGGAGTCTCGGCGGTTTCTGCATCCAGCTGGAGGTTGCCCGCGGTGTCGTAGGCCTGCAGGCGAGCGGATTCGAACAGTGTGACCCAGAACCACTGCCGCTTGGCATCGAAGATGACCCCATAGGGTCTATGGCCGGTGGGGATCGCCTTTTCCAGATCGAGATCATCATCCAGCAGCAGCAGGCGATCGCCGCTGTAGTCGGTGACCAGCAGGGTGCCGTCATCGGCGCGGGCCAGCTGGCGCAGATCGCCCCCCAGCGGCACCTCTTTGAGGCGTTTTCCGCTATCGCGCTCAAGCAGGGTGACGGAACCTGCGCTCAGGTTGGCGGTGACGAGGCGCGGGGCGCTTCCCTCCTCATAGGCGATCATCCCGGCGCCCATCTGCTGGGCCAACGCAAAGGGGCTGGCCAGCAGCAGGAGGAGGGCCAGCAGGGGTGACAAATATGCAGAGAACGATGACTTCAACATGGGATCAGGTGCGCCATTTCAAGATGGTCCAGCGCCAGGCATGGCGCAGCACCAGAGGAGTTAACGCCAACGCGCTCAACCAGTGGGCCCAGCTGGCGAGGTTGCCCATGGCATCGCCCGGAGTGCCGTGCAGCACCAGCAGCAGGCCGCTGGCCAGACAGAGCAGCAGCAGGGCTTCGATAATCCGCCCCGTGGTGCGCAAAAAGGGTTTGTTGCTGCGGTGCAACAAGCTGCGATGGGAGAGCCAGAAGGCGCCAAACAGCAGCGGAAACAGGGTGAGCGAGAGCATCACATGCAAGAACAGATTCCAGCGTGCCAGCGACCAGAGCGGGGTCAGCGGCTCCCACAGCAGCAGGCCGGAGAAGAACATCAGATAGAGGGTGCCCTCGGCGGCCTGATGGTGATAGGCCAGCCACTGCCAGAATTGTCGGGGTGAGAGAGAAAGGCTTGTCATAAAGGCTCCAGCACCCGGGCGGGGCAGCCCGGGGGGAGCAAGTTTATAACGCAGTAAGAGTAATGAAAAGTGTTATCAATTGTATTGCTGGTGAATCAAGGCTGAACAAGCACAGTGATCAAACTCGACTATTTATGCTCTGCCATCCGCTCGGTCACCGCATAGATGAGCGCGGCCAGCGAGAAGGCGAGAAACACCACCACGGACCACTTCATATCGACTTCATTGATGATGCCATCTTCGAGGAAGGCTTTGAGGACCTCCACTCCGGCGATGGTCACCAGCGAGTTGATGACGATGAGCTTGAGGGAGGCAAAGTTGATCTTGCTAAGCCAGTTGCTGCTAAGGGAGGCGCGCTGCTCTTCCGTCTGGATAAATTGCACATAGCCACAGATAGCGACCAGGATGAGCATCTGGGCCACCAGTATAAAGTCCACCAGGGTCAGCACGCCGGTAATGAGATCCAGATAGGGGATCTCGAAAATGTTTACAGAAAGCTGATAGAGCTGCATGGCAAACTTCACCATCAGCAATACCACGCAGATGAGAATGCCAATGTAGAAGGGGAACATCATCAATCTGCTGCCATTGAGCATGAAATTGAATCGACGCATGAGAACTCCGATGTTGGGAACAGGGCTAAATAGAGTGAGTATGACGCGAGCAGCCCGCAACGTTGCAAGGCTGTGGGGGCTCATTATGCCGAGTCGCCTCCTGCTTGCGCCTATAAAAAAATAAAAAGCCATCATAAAAAATAAAACCGCATCCCGCTGTCTTATTTGTGATTTTTGTCCCGTCCTGAATCCTGAATCCTGAATCCTGAATCCTGAATATGGTTTACACCTTTCCCCCCAATCAA